>DAOVOB010000044.1 GCA_030629925.1 Fidelibacterota bacterium | reverse complement strand
ACTAGAAGTTGAAGCAAAAAATATTCGGCTGATTCACCTTGGTTTTTAAATTGTTTTGGTTTTTCACCCATGAAAATATTTTTTTCTCCACGCCTGTTTTGGCGGTTTTGGCGGTTTAATTGTGTCAGTAAGGTTTGTTCATCCACAAGAAATAATTTTGCTATTTCACGAGCGAACATTTCCCGATATACAGGATCTGTAAAGTTGCGAATATTTTCAAGCAGCTGGGTAATGGTTTCTGATTTCACCTTTGCCGACATGGTGGCCGGTTGATAGTATTGTCGTAAAAATTCAAAAAGCGATAAGGCTGAAGCTTCTTTTTTAAAGAAGCCCTCCGCACCTTCTTTTTGTAGATAACTATCGGGATCTTCGCCATCGGGCAGGACAAGAACACGACATTCTAACTTCTGTGATGAGACAGAGAATCCGGTCCTCACAGCTGCTTTTTGTCCGGCGCTATCACTATCATAACATAAAATAGCCTCGTCGGCAAAACGCCGTAATAGCCTCGCATGTTCGTCTGTAAAGGCTGTTCCCGAGCCTGCAACAACATTAACATAACCATGCTGATATAGCTGAAGAAAATCCATGTAACCTTCAACAATAATGGCTTTTTTTTCTTTGCGAATATTGTCCCGGGTAAGATGAAGACCATAAAGGATCTTGCGTTTATTGTAAATGGGTGTTTCAGGTGAGTTTAAATATTTGGCGTCTTTTTTGTCATCGCTCATAAGGCGACCACCGAAACCAACGGCATTGGCACGATCATCAAAGATCGGAAACATAACACGACCGCGAAAACGGTCAAAAAGTCGCCCATCCTTTTCCGAACGCACGGCAAGTCCGCTTTTTAAGATAAGGTCCGGAGGATAAGTCTGGGAAAGTTTTGATACCAATAGATCCCAAGATTCAGAAGCATAACCAAGCTTGAAAGCTCGAATGGTTTTTTCTGTCAATCCACGGGAAAGTAAATAATCCAAAGCGACTTTCCCTGAAGGCTTAAAAAGCTCCTGATAATAAATATCTATAGCTTGAATGTGCATCTCTCGAAGTTTTCCGGTATCACTTTGTTCTTGGGGGGAAACATCTTCAAATTCCAGAGGAATGTTTGCACGTTCAGCAAGTTGTTTAATGGCTTCAATAAAACTTAGTTTTTCATACTCCATAACAAAATTCAAAACATTTCCGCCCACGCCACAACCGAAACAGTGGTAGATCTGCTTAGAGGGACTTACAGAAAATGATGCTGTTTTTTCATCATGAAAAGGACAACGAGCCCAATAGTTGGCACCTTTTTTTTTCATGGGCAGGTAGGACCCTACGACATCTACGATATCGTTGGAATCTTTGATCTTTTCTATAGTAAATTCGGGTATTTTAGACATCTTGTAATTTACACTTTGGAGTAGGAAATGAAAAGAGTAAAAGTAAGAGCCTCTCACAAAGTCACAAAGTAAATAAAAACGCTAAAGAAAAAGGAATAATGGAAAAAAAAGTACGTTATCCTGAACTTGTTTCACCGATATTTATCGGTACAGGCAGGATCTCTTTGTAGGTGTGATTTGTAAAATATTAAAAGACCTGAAGGGATTGAACAAGTTAAATTTCATTCTTTTGACTACTTGATCAACTACAAGTAAGCACTATATACCAAGCAGAAATCAGTATAAAATTGTAGTTTGAGATTTCTCCACTACGTTCTCTTCGCTCACTACGGTCGAAATGACAAGATAATTGTCATTTGTCAATTATCAATTGTCCTCTGTCAATTGTCAATTATACAACCCGGTTTTCACCAGGTTCACCCCTCAATATTCGCAAACAATTTTCAACTGCCATAATAGCGAGTGTATTACGGACAGGTACCGTAGCGGAACCTGTATGAGGTGTGAGAACAACATTATCAAGGTCAGTAAGGCCGGGTGTTAGCGCGGGTTCGTTTTCGTAAACATCCATTGCTGCACCGGCAATGCGTTTTTCTTTCAATACGCGGACAAGCTCTTTCTCGTCCACTATCGGACCACGCGCAGTATTAATGAGATATGCCGTGGGTTTCATCATTTCAAATTCGCGTTTTGAAATAAGGTGATGATTTTCGGGTCGGAGCGGGACATGCAAAGAAATAAAATCGGATTCCCTTATTAGAGTATCTTGATCGACATTTTCTGCTTTTAATTCTTTATCAAGAATTGGATTGGGCTTCCCGCTGTAAAGCACCCGCATATTGAAACCCTTGGACATAAGAGCAAAAGCAGTACCGATACGGCCGGTGCCAATGACACCAAGTGTTTGCCCTTTAATATCTCCACCCAGCATAAGCATGGGCATCCAACCGGTAAATTTTCCCTCTCGGGTGAATGTATCGGATTCCGGAATTCGTCGGGCAATGGCAAAAAGCAATGCCCAGGCAAGTTCGGCCGTGCTCTGCGAGAGAATGCCGGGTGTATTGCAGACTTTAATGTTTTTGGATTTTGCGTATGCCGTATCAATATTGTTATATCCGACGGCCATGTTGGAAATAATTTCCAGATTTGGTGCATTGTCTATTAATGCTTGATCAATTTTATCATCAAGCAAACAGATCAATGCATGAATATCTTTAACACGTGAACGTAATGCTTCAGGAGATAGAGGCTCCTTTGAATGAAGAATATCGACTTCAAACTCAGAATTGTTTAGCAATTCAATTCCGACATCAGGGATGATGCGGGACAAAAATATTTTTTTAGCCATATTACACCTAAGTGAAATCCATGGTTGTTATTTAGCTTGGCATCTCGATCGAATCTTTAATCTCTTTGATCAGAAGGTCAATTTCTTCACCGATCATACGGTTCAAGAAAAGATTGGTCCAACGAGTACTGATATTCTTACCGGCAGTAACCGTTATACTAAAATTTAATATCACAGGATCACTGCCTTCAAACTTCCAAACAGTTTCCGCTACGTCGTGACCGTTAAAAGAAATAAAGTCGTGTATGGTATAATCAAAAGCTAGCGTATATACACATTTACCGCTACCTGTGTTCAGACCTTTCCATGTGTAGCCGGCGCCGCTTTCAAGAGGGGTGAAAACTGTGGTAGTATCTTCTGAATCCCAAATAGGCCAAAGATGATTTTCATATAGGTCAATGATCTCATCTTGGACGATAATAGCAGATGCTGCAATTTCGTAGTTTTTTTCCAATGTTGCTGATTTTGGAAGGAAAACTCCTACTAGAAAGAAAAGGACAATACATCCTAATAATACAAGACTGAGTACTTTAAAAAATTTCATTCAAATGCTCCTTATTTAAGAAAGCTGTTTATTTGTAATTAACTTATATCTTTTTTCTTTTCTATCTTGTAATGATACACGATCAAAGCAATACCACCTAAAACCATGAAGAAACTTAACAGTTGTCCCATGGTCACCCAGCCAAATAGAAAACCGAGTTGTGCATCCGGCTGGCGGAAGAATTCGCAGAAAGTTCGAAATACTGCGTAACCAATCAGTAAAGCACCAATACGGACAGAGCCCGTTGCTTTTTTCTTGTGCAAGAAGAGCATAATGAAAAACAATAACAACCCCTCCGTAAGAGCTTCATAAAGCTGTGAAGGGTGTCGCGCTTGTATATATCCGGATTCTATGTATTGGCGAACGATCTTCAAGGGTGTTTCAAAGGATAAGCCCGCTTCTCCGGGAAAATACATGGCCCACTTGACCTCGGATACCCGTCCCCAAAGTTCGCCATTGAGAAAGTTCCCCAGACGTCCAAAAAACAGACCAAGGGGGGCAACCGTAACAACATATCCGCCGATACGGAGAAAATTCTTTTTATATTTTCGGGTCCAGATCCATCCGCCAACAATACAGCCTAAAAGTCCGCCATGAAAAGACATTCCCGAGAATCCCACCAATTTACCGTCCATGAATGGCCAGATGATCTGAAGAGGGTAATCAATATAGTGCTCTAAATTATAAAATAAAACATAGCCGAGTCGCGCTCCGATCAAAAGAGCAATGATCAACCATGAAAACAAAGAATCGAACTCGTTATTCGTTAAGTCCACTTTATTTTGCTTGATCTGTCGACGCATAAAGATTAGAAAAATAACAAACCCCACCACATACATCAAGCCATAATAGCGCAATTGAAAATTACCGATCTGAAAAAGATAAGGTTGTATATGATGAATTGAATGTTCTAGCATGGTGATCCTTTATTGTTCGGGAAAATAATACAAAAAAAAGACTAAAGTAAAAAGGTAAATTTATCCTCCATAACCATCTGATCTGCCCATCTTAGCTTGGTTTTATAAGTTGATATATGTTCATGTCTGGTGGAAGAACTAAAAATATATCTTTACCGCAAATGCTTACATTGGATAATTGTAGCTCATTTTTGTTGTAATTGTAGCTCAAAATGGTTCACAAATAATCTATAAGGTTTCTGATAATGAGCTTCAAATATTAGATATTTTTAGCATAGAGGTATTTTGGTTTCTTACTCCTAAGGTAGACAAGGTAGAGAATAAGATTTTGTAATAACCCAATTCCAATGATCAATGGCAGGAGTATATAATGTTGGCCGATAAGTGCGAAAATGAGATTTACTACATGACTAAGCCCATAAATAAGAAAAATGAGATATTCTTTTTTGATGGAGATCGTTTTTGTATAGCGCCGGCCATAGATTAAGAAAAGAACAGTAGGCACTAAAAACCAAACCCCGAGCATGATCCACTCACTGACTCCACCTTTGCTGAAGATCGGTCCGAGCCATAAGAGAAATTGACTAATAGGGGAGACCATGACAAAAAGTGCGGCGATCATGGCGAGCACAGGATAAGCGATTGCGACGATCTTGTTTCCTCCTGATTTCTTGAGCCACCACCTCCCCAAAAGTAGAAAGGCTGCCGCGTAACCACAGAGCAACACCCATCCCGGGAAATTATATACCGGTGCATTAAATATATGAACATCATTGGAACCAATGAACCAAGTCCAGCGCCCGATAACGCCTTCGTGGGTTGTAAAAACTTGTTTTAAGGCTAAGGGGTCCAAGGTAAAATCAAAGAGCATGCCCATGAATCCAACGATAAAGGGTTTTGTCCAAGTGGGCATTTTTATATAACTCAAAAATCTGATCGCAGTATAAACCACAAGATATTCGATTACAGGAATGGTAATTGGGACATTAAAAACCATCACAATGGATTTGCCAAATCCATATAATCCCAGGACGGTTGCAAAGTTCTCGTACACCGCCGCGTATAAAAATATAAAGCAAATAAACTCCAACAAGATCGAGACCGGATTCTCTTCATTTTTTACAATAAAAATAATACCGATAACAGCCATAAGAAGTACAATGATATCTTGAATAATCCATTGGGGAATAAAGGTAAATGCATCCATAATCTTTCCTTTATATTAAAGTGGTGCAAAAATACATAATGTTAGAACAGGGGAAAATTATGGAAAATATTTAATTGAAACGCTCAAATTTAGCGGATTGAACACCTTGAATGGAGTTGGAAGTTGAAGCTTGAAAAGTCGAAAATAAGAAAGAGTATGAGGCGAAAAATATAATTTCTTATGTCTTTACCCAATTCTCCAAATGCAGATTTGGTATCCTGGAGAATTCTTTTGTATTGTTGGTTACAAGAATACCATTATTAGCTATCACTATGGAGGCGATCAAGAGATCGTTCGGACCAATAGGTGTTCCGGCTAATTCAAGTTGTGCCCGGATTGTTGAATATTGGACAGCTGCTTCCGAATCAAAATTGGCAATTTGGAAAGCATCCAGAAATTGTTGAACCGTTCTGCGATTCTCAATCTTTCTTTGACTCTTTTCAACACCATATAACAATTCAGCCTTTACAATTGAAGGTATCATGATCTGACCGGGACTATTGTTTTGAAAATGCTCTAAAATAGAAGGATATTTCCCGTTTAGATAGTATATACAGGTATTGGCATCAAGAAAATTCATTATAATGACTCCCGCCTGACATCATCATGAGGATTTAACGATGCGGGTTTTTGGAAGGATTCATCATCGATCGATCCATGTAAAGCAAAGAAATCTTTGGGGTATCTGTGTTTTATTAGGTCTTTAATATTGTTACCAACCCACTTAGAGATTGAAACCTGATCTGTTTTTGCAAGTTTTTCCACTTGTTCAAGTGTCTCCTTATCAATGTATAGCGATATTTGTGGCATTTTTATCTCCTTTCTCCGTTTAACATAATTGTTAAGAAGATAAAAAGCAAGTATAAAATATACTTGGAATATTTCTTTTAAGCTATTTTGCCCATCTTGGCATGAAAAAAAGTTTAATTCGATATTGGACCAACCTTAAACAATAACCAAAACCATTTAATTTTCTCCCAATATCAATAAAGGCGTAACACTGGAATTCTTCGCCTTTTTCAGGATCAATACGATTTAGTGTGCAACAAATTTCCTCATGGATATTTCCAAGAAGTTTGCATTTTAAGCATAGTTTTGGAATTGGGTAATCTCTTGGATTGATGATAGTTCCATCATCACGATGATAAGGTGCCATTTCGTCCCCCGTATTTTAATTTGCTATAAATTACCGCAAGATTTTATATTAGGTAAACACTATTTTTCAGGTGTGACCTGAATCACAAATATCTAAATATTTATTAAACCGTTAGATGTTTTAATCTCTTGGGAATACCCTGAATTTAGGGTAATAATTCACTGTTCACTGTTCACTGTTCACTGTTCACTGTTCACTGTTCACTGTTCACTGTTCACTGTTCACTGTTCACTCTCTCATAATTTGCCTGGAAGATATTTAAAAAAGGATTGTTTTGTTCAAGTGCAAGATCATAGGCTTTTTTATAGCTTTCTTTAGCCAGGTCAAGCTGCCCATTTGTTTCATAAGCTTCACCCAGACTATCGTATACATTTGGGGAATTCGGATAGCGTTTGATATTTTCTTTGAAAACCATTATCGCATTATCGATATCTTCATTCTGTAAATAAGTATAACCCACAATATTCAAGAGAGCTTCCGGAGCTTCTACGATCATGTTGTACTTTATGGAAACCATTGCATAATGTGTATCAATGGCGTCAAGACCTTCTCCAATGACGGCATCAGGGATTTGCCATTCGGAGAAAATGAAACGCAGACCTTTAAATATGCTGATATAAGGAATGGTATTATGGCCTTCGGTATCGATCTTGACATAATCGAAATGAAAATTTGAATCAGCTTTTTCTTCAACCAAGTCAGATAATGCACCCAAGGCCTCAAAATATGCGGGTTCTGCACCGAGGGTCATATAAAAGTAGATAGGATTTTCATATTTCGATCTCAATTTTACTTTGCTTTCTTCGACCATGTGGTTTTCTGCAAATTGCAAGAATGGACTGATAGCAATGTAGGCATCAAAAAGCTCGGGTTTTTCCAATAAGGTATAATTTGCAAAAACACCGCCAAATGAATGACCAACTAAAACATCATAGGATGATGTTCGGTAATTTTCGTTGATGTAGGGTACAAGCTCACCGGAGATAAAATTCAGGAAATTTTCAGCGCCTCCGGAGGTGAGAACATTATCAACGTGGACCGGTGTAAAATCACGGTTTCTATCTACATTTTGT
>DAOVOB010000216.1 GCA_030629925.1 Fidelibacterota bacterium | reverse complement strand
CCTTTTGGTTGTTCACCAATAGGCGCAAGTGCACCTTTTATTAAACTTTTCGACTTATCGGGTACGACCAGATCGGGACTAAATTCCATTTGGTAACCCAAGCCATTACAAGCGGGACAAGCACCAATAGGGCTATTAAAGGAAAACATTCTTGGCGTTAATTCTTCAAGATTGACCTCAGGATGATCCGTACATATGAAATTTTCACTAAATCGATGCTCAAGATTGACTGATTCATGTATAACAACATTCCCATTACCATATTTAAGTGCTAATTCTACACTTTCGGTCAGTCGCTGATGAATTTCATCATTGATAAGCAAGCGATCAATAACAACATCAATATCGTGTTTATTATTTCTCTCAGGTAGCTTGTTATCAGCTAGTTGTTGGATCTTTCCATCAACTCTAACTCTTAAAAAGCCTTCTTTTTTCAATTGATTGAAGAATTCACGAAATTCGCCTTTTCGTTGACGGTATGCCGGTGCCAATATCTGGATCTTAGACCCCTCAGGTATAGTCAACACTTTATCGACGATCTCCTGAACTGTCATTTTAGAAATGGGCTTTCCGCAAATGAAACAGTGAGGTTTGCCAATGCGAGCAAAAAGCAAACGCATATAATCATGGATCTCGGTTATTGTCGCAACTGTTGATCGTGGATTACGATGTGTGGTCTTTTGTTCAATGGAAATAGCAGGAGATAAACCTTCTATCTTATCAATGTCTGGTTTCTCCATGACGCCCAAGAATTGCCGGGCATAAGATGAAAGCGATTCGACGTAGCGACGTTGCCCTTCGGCATAGAGTGTATCAAAGGCAAGAGACGATTTACCGCTACCACTTAATCCGGTGATAATCACCAACTTATCTCGTGGTATCTCTACATTTATATTTTTGAGATTGTGTTCTCTGGCACCCGTGATTATAATCTTATTTTGTGACATTATTTTCCTGTAGTTAATCTAATAAACATACGGTTTTTCGTAATTAATCGGAAGAATTATTTGGACTATAAGAAAAGATAAAAGATTAAAGTATAAAGATTAAAGTGAAGAAAGGAAGAATGTTGAATGTTGAATCAGGAGGTAGGTAACACTTTTGTGTCAAGAGATAGGTTATTGCATTGTAAGGGGAGATGAGGATAATTATGAGTTATGAACTATGAATGATTTCAGAACAAGGATTAACGATGTTCAAAGATCATATATCAGTATTTCTTGTTCATTATTCATTCCGACCCTAGCGGGGTCGTACAAAAATAGAGATCCAAGCGATTACAAAATCACAACCACAGCGTGGTTGAACAAGCATTATAATTGATTTCAGAAGTAAATATTTTCTCTTGACCCCAGCGGGGTCGAATATAGTAGAAATATGATCACACCACAAAATCACAACCGCAGAGCGGTTGAACAATTATTCTTTAGACAAGGCTACGGTCGGCAGACGTAAAAGATGAGGAGAATTGCAAGACCTGCCAGCTCGATGCTACGAAGCTTTAGCGTAGGAGTAGTGCTGGCTGGTCGAGAAGGGAACGTTGCTGGATGGTTGCATGCCGATAACACCCTGCCCCGTGTCATCCCGGGCTTGCTCGCCATGGCGAAGCCAAAGGCGTAGCATGGACCCGGGATCTAAATAATTACATCACAATGTATCGTTCTAAATTTGTCTATAAATGAGATCCCGGATAAACAAGCCACCGGCTTGTTTTCCGGGATGACATGTTGAATTTTTTCTTTTCTCCTCGATACGACTTCAAAATATAGGTTAGAATACCCCTTTATCCCTCTATACCTATACACCCCCAAACCTTTATACCACTACTACGCTAAAGCTTCGTAGTGCAAGCCTATGCCCTTACACCTTTATCCCTCCCTAAAGGGCTATCTTTTTCTTTAACTCCAGGGCTTCAGAATGGTCAGGATTTGTTTTTAAAATATCATCTATTAGATTCTTAGAAGAAAAGGTCATCCCTTGTTCAAAATAGGATAGTGCAAGGTAATACTTGGCATCAATATTAGTACTATCAATTTGAAGGGCTGATCGGTATGCATCTATCTCTTTTTGAGCATAACCGGCATTATGATAGGCATGTCCCAATGCCAAATATACTTTTGTGTCAGGATTGACCACAACAGCTTGTTTATAGAGGATCAATGCCTTTTCCATCTGTCTGCTTTCAATATAATAGGCCGCAAGATTCAAAACTCCCTTGCTATGCCCCGGACATTGGGTAAGTAAAGCTTCATATTCTTGTATGGCTGATACCTCATCTTTCATACGCCAATTGCTTATGGCAAGATTATAACGAGCATTACAAAAACTCTTATCAAATTTCAATGCCTTCTTGAAATATGATTGCGCAATAGCAAATTTTCCCTTTTTAAGATATAAATTTCCAATGTTATAATTGATATAGGCGCTATTGGGATCATATCTCATAGCTGTCAACAATAATGGAAGTGCTTCATCATTTTTTCCCTGTAAAACATAAAGATTCGCAAGATTATTATACGAAAAAGCGTAAGTAGGACCGAATTTCATGGCTTTTTGAAAATATAATTCAGCTTTTCCCCAATCTTTAAATTTAAGATAGGCATTTCCAAGACCATTTAAAGCAAACACATAAGTTGAATCGCTTTCCAAAGCTATCAAGAATTTATCGATCGCCTCGGCGATCTGGCCGTTCTTGGATAGTATATTGGCATCTTGAACGTATATAATAACATTTTCATAGTATTCAATAGAAACATAATTACCTTGAGTATAGGCAATTTCTTTCTGCAACATATCATGAGCACCATATTCTATGGTCATATTGCCCATGGGATCCTCTTCTGCCATAAGGAAGGAGAAGATTGCTAAAAGCATGATATATTTAAAGAATTTCATAAAGTTCACCTTTCAGGGTGAAATCATTCTCACTTATATCAAAGCGACTTGAAATGGTTTTATTTAACTCATCCGCGGCTTTTTGATCATCAGTATGTAATGAGATCAATACCTCGCCCTTTTCAACTTTATCGCCAAGATGTTTGTGCACGACCAAGCCTGCCTTAGGATCAATTGTATCATTAAGTGATTTTCTGCCCGCTCCCAGCACGATCGAATCCAGACCCAACTGATATGTGTCTATACCCGATATCGTCCCTTT
>DAOVOB010000004.1 GCA_030629925.1 Fidelibacterota bacterium | reverse complement strand
GCTGCCACACAGGCGGATACCCTTCTCTATCCTTATGATAGCCCTCTTTTCCACGATAGAGCTGATATATCCTATGACGAATCTTTTTTAAAAAGGGTCGTGTAAAATTAAATGGCAGATCAAGACAAATATCTTCTTTAAATGCTTTTGGCGAGCGGAAAAATGTTACATAGCGAACAGTATTGCCATATTGTTCATGAATGCGCTTATAATGGTCAAGCGTCCCTACTGTATTTTCCGGTGAGATATAGAGGATATTCATGAATATCAGAGGTTTTTAAAATCCGAAACAGTTTTATTCTTAAAAGGTTTTAAGAAAGCTCGTTGAGCTTCAATGAAAACAGTTTCAGTACTCAAATGTTTATCTGTGGAAGCTTTGTCTTCACGAATATTAAATTCTGAAGAAAATTCTATCTTTTGCAAAGCATCGACCACATCATTCAGGTGAATATATTCGGGATTCTGTGCAAACACAAAACGAGGTATTTCACTTTTGACAGGATCCAAATACTCAAGTTCCACAAGTTCCTGACAAACATCTGTCATTGTATTTAAACGAACACCCATATAATCGCAGAATCTATCCAATGCAGGAATGGTCTTACCGCGACGATAGAAGGAATTCATCCAGATTAGAATAGAAACCCCAAGATAAGCGTGCGTGTAATGCGTTAATGCATTCTCATAACCACGGTATAGGTTTGTCATCAATCGTCTATTCTGGAAGGTATATGTGAGTTCAGCACCAAGTAGAATAATTATCCAAGTCAGGTACATCCAGATCATAAAAATAGGAATAATAGCAAGGGAGCCGTAAAAACTGGTTACCGTGGTCATTCTCGTAATATACAAGTAAAAGTAGTTCTTGGAGAATTCCCAAAGAAGTGCGGAAAAAATACCACCAAATAGAGCACTTTTAAAAAGGACCTTAGCTCTAGGTAAAAGAAGATTAAGCATTACCATAATGAACAAGGTAATCAGGAAGGGTAAGAATCTGTTATAAATAAAACCGATAAGGGTACTCTGTTGGATCATCATATCCATATACCCACCATCTGGCATAAGGAAATTCTTTATATAAGTATTACCAACGATCATAAGCGGTGTGATAGTAAAGAATATCCAGAAACCGGTAAGTTTCCTAAAATAGCTACCCCCTTTTTTAATCCGCCAAATTTCATTAAAAACACGTTCAGAGATAACCAGAATAGCTGTACCTGCCATCATTAAACCGGCAATTGCGATCAAACTAACAACGGAAGTAGTTCCAAGATTACGAAATGCATCTTGAGAAATATTTGTTTGTAACCAGACACTTAGTTGACCATGAAATTCGGGGATCAAATAAGGGAAAATATTTTCTTCGGCAAATACAATAACAGTTTCGCCCAAACCATAAAGTCCTGCAATACTGAAAACCAATACTGTTATAGGAATAAGGGATACAATACTAACGTAAGCAAGACTACCAGAATGAACAAAGCACATATTGCTGTTAAAATCTTTAATTGTCAGGTATAATAGCCATAGAATCTTTTTCATGAAACGACGAAAGGGCGTCGTTTTGCCATCATCACGGACAAAGAAGAATCGTCCCAATCTTCTGAATATATTATCTTTAATCTTTTTAGAGATCATCTCAGCATTCATTTATATTTTGATTATCTATTTAATATAGAAATAATTTAAGTATAGTTCAAGTAAATAGACGCTTTGTAAATGTATGTATTTCAAGCATTTTAAGACAAAAAAAATCCTCTCTGCGTACGCAAAGAGGATCTATGTATATTGTATTTCCCTAGGGAATTACTTTTTTTCTACAGTCACTTCTTCTGTTTTTTTAGCTTTTTCTTCTACAACTTCTTCAACAGGAGCGGCTTCTTTAATAACTTCTTCAGCAACAACTTCAGTTTCAACAGTTTCTACGGTTTTTTCAACCGGAACATCTTCTTTTGCTTCAACTTTTTTGCTTGCTGCAGGTTTGCTTGCTTTCTTTTCAGTAGATTTTTTCTTGTCTTTCTTCGGTTCTTCACTGAAGAAATCAACCAACTGAAGCAGAACAACCTTGGAAGTATCATTGGGACGATATCCCAATTTGATTAGGCGAGTATATCCACCTTGACGATTTTCATAGACAGGAGCGATCTCATCAAATAAGATGGTAGTCGCTTTTTTGTCACGAAGGATCGCAAAAGCAAGTCGGCGTGCATGAGTTGTACCTTTTTTCCCGTAGGTAATTAGGCGTTCAACCAGTTTACGAGCTTCTTTTGCTTTAGCTTCCGTGGTTTTGATCTGCTTATGAAGCAAAACAGATGCAGCCATGTTCTGAAGCATAGCTTTGCGATGGCTTGCAGTACGACCGAGTTTTCTGCCTCGTTTTTGATGTCTCATTTATCTGCTTTCCTTATTTATTCATGTCTTTCATGTAGGGAGAAATTTCCATTCCAAAGCGTAAACCAAGATTGTCGAGTTTTGCAACCAGTTCATTCAAAGATTTACGTCCAAAATTCTTGTAACGGAGCATTTCTTGTTCTTCTTTTACTACAAGATCAGAAATGGTACGAATATCAGCTGCTTGAAGGCAATTGTATGAGCGAACTGATAATTCAAGTTCGTCAATACTGCGTAGAAGCTGTTTACGTATGCGTAGAATTTCTTCATCGATCTGTTCTTCCGGTTCAATGATGTTCTTTGACTTCAATTCGGAAAAAGGATTCAGATGGTTGATCATCATATCAGATGAATAAGAAAGTGCATTATCTGGTGTCATGGAATTATCGGTAAAGATCTCAATAGTTAATTTCTCGAGGTCATCTTTGATACCTGACTGGAGTTTCACTACATCATAATTGACTTTCAGGATCGGAGAAAAGATCGAATCAATAGGAATAGTATCGACAGGTGCATCCGGTGTACGGTTCTTTTCAGCCGGTGAATAACCACGGCCGCGTCCAAACCATACGGTCAAATTGATCTCTTTTTCTTCCTGAATATTCATAATATGAAAATTCGGGTTCATGATCTTGAGATTCGGATTGTCGCCATTCAAGTCTTTGGCTTTGATCTCTTTCGGACCTTGCAATTTCAGACTAACTTTAACGGGTTTAGCCTCAACGAGGTCCAATTTAACCTGTTTCAGGTTCAGAATGATAGACGTTACATCTTCCAATACACCTTCAATGGTTGAGAACTCATGCAGTACGCTTTCAAAGCGTAAAGCTGTGATAGCACAACCCGGGATGGATGAAAGCATAATACGACGTAGGGCATTCCCTACGGTAGTACCAAATCCGCGTTCAAGCGGTTCAATCGTAAATTTTCCATAACTATCGGAATAAGTATCCCGATCAACTTTGATTCTATCTGGAATTTGAAAGTTAGGCATTATTTCAATTCCTTTTCTTTAAATGTTATTTGGAATACAACTCAACGACCAGCTGTTCATTGAAATCTTCTGGAAGTTCACTACGTTCCGGAACTTTCATGAATTCACCGACCAGTTTGGCTTTATCAATGGACATCCAAGGCAAAGTATGATCACCTTTGATACGTTTGACTGAATCTAGGATAAGTGGAATACGTTTGCTTTTGTCACGTACGCGGATCTCATATCCTTCTTTAACAGAGAAAGAAGGTATGTTGACCTTGCGATTGTTTACTAGAAAATGTCCGTGTGTTACCAGCTGACGAGCCGCACGACGTGTAGGTGCAAAACCCATACGATAAACGACATTATCAAGACGGCATTCCAGCATCTGTAATAAGATATGGCCGGTAATACCTTCTTTTGTATCAGCTTTCTTAAAATAATTACTGAATTGTTTTTCAAGAACACCATAGGTGTGCTTAATACGTTGTTTTTCACGCATCTGAATACCATAATCAGATAGACGTCTGCGGGAAGTTGGTCCGTGTTCTCCAGGTGGATAGTTTTTAGTTATCCTTGAAAATTTTGGAGATTCAAAACACGGGTAATCTAAACGACGACAGACTTTACCTCTTGGGCCTTTAAATCTTGCCATTATATATTCTCCTAAACTCTACGACGTTTGGGTGGTCTACACCCGTTATGTGGAATAGGTGTCACATCTTTGATTGCAGTTACTTGCAATCCAGCCAGTGATAGGGCACGAATGGCCATTTCACGACCGCCCCCAGGACCTTTAACTCTAACTTCAATACGAGCCAAACCAACATCCATAGCTTCACGCGCGGCAGCTTCAGCTGCCTGACCTGCTGCATAAGGGGTGCTCTTACGAGACCCTTTAAAACCAACACGTCCTGCGGTCGCCCAGGCAATGGTATTCCCATATTGATCTGCGAGAGTGATCACTGTATTATTGTAAGTGGCCTTGATGAATGCGATCCCGTCCGGATCTACTTTCACCTTTCTTTTCTTACGTCTAACTACTTGTTTCTTAGCCAATTCAACCTCCTAAGGGGTTAGCTCTTATGTTTTACGTTTTTTCTTCACAGCGGCTTTTTTCCTGCCTTTGCGAGTACGTGCGTTATTCTTGGTATTCTGACCACGTGTTGGCAATCCGCGACGATGGCGCAGACCGCGATAGCAACCAATATCCATTAATCGTTTAATGTTCATGGTTGTTTCGGTACGCAAGGCACCTTCAACTTTATGGTCATCACCAATTACTTTCCGGATCGCTGCTACTTGATCATCGTTAAGATCCCTTGCGCGGATCTCAGGATCAACCTTTGCATCCACCAGAATGTTCATTGCAACCGTTCGGCCAATGCCAAAAATATAGGTCAAAGCAATTTTGACTTTCTTATCTTTGGGTAAATCTACACCTGCTATACGAGCCAATGTTTACCTCCTGATCAACCTTGTCGTTGTTTATGTTTACTGTTAGGACAAATAACCCGGACAACGCCCTTACGGCGAATGATCTTGCATTTATCACACATCTTTTTTACTGATGCTCTTACTTTCACAATTTTATCCTCTTTTTATCCGTTTTTCTTGTCTTTATGCTGACACTATTTGTATCGATATACAATACGTCCACGTGACAGATCATAGGGTGATAATTCGAGAGACACCTTATCACCGGGAAGAATCTTGATGTAATGCATCCGCATCTTGCCGGAAATATGTGCCAAAACCTCATGGCTGTTCTCGAGCTCAACCCGGAACGATGCATTCGGTAGTGTTTCAAGAATAGTTCCATCCACTTTTATCGATTTTTGCTTCACCATATCATTTGCCACTTGTTAAAATGTTAGGACCGTTTTTTGTAATCGCAATCGTATGCTCAAAATGGGCAGATGGTTTACGGTCACGGGTAACGATCGTCCAACCGTCTGAGAGTGTCCGTACTCCTGCTTTACCCATATTCACCATTGGTTCAATGGCGATCACGAGTCCTTCTTTCAATATTATCCCCCGTCCTGCTTTACCATAGTTCGGGACTTGAGGATCTTCATGCAGCCGCTGGCCAATACCGTGGCCTACAAGTTCACGTACCACAGAGTATCCCTGTGATTCGGCGTAGGTTTGGACAGCATAGCCAATATCGGAAAGATGATTACCTATAACAGCTTTTTCAATTCCGTAAGCAAGACTTTGCTTGGTCACATCCATGAGCCGCTGTTTTTCCGGTGACACATTACCTACTGCGTAAGTGCGGGCATGATCACCATGATAACCATTCAGTAACGCTCCACAATCGAGGCTGACAATATCTCCATCACAGAGAATTGTTTTTTTATTCGGGATCCCGTGTACAACTTCTTCGTTACGTGAGATACAAAGTGTTGCCGGGAAATCGCCGTAACCCTTAAAAGAGGGCACTGCATCGTGAGAGCGTATGTACTCCTCAGCTAGTTCATCAAGCTTAAAAGTGTTAACTCCGGGTTTGATCCACTGTTCAAGCATACATAAGGTATCATGAACAATTTTTCCGGCAATTCTCATTAACTCGATGCTTTTGGCTGATTTGTAGTATATCATCTTTCTCTTCTTGTCAATTAACTTAGAAGCGTTTCCGCCCTTTGAGTTTACCTTTTTTCATAAAGCCATCATAGTGACGGGAGATCAAATGTGATTCGATCTGTTGAAGTGTATCTAATGCTACACCAACAAGAATGATCACAGATGTACCGCCAAAGAAGCTTGCAAGGTTATAATCAATGTTCAGAACCTTCATTAATATGTAAGGTAAGATTGCCACGACAGCCAGCATTATTGCGCCGGGCAATGTAATCCTTGTAATAATATTATCCAGATATTCAGCCGTTTTCTTTCCGGGACGAATACCGGGGATAAACCCACCATTCTTTTTCATGTTATCCGCTACTTCGGTGGGATTGAATGAGAGTGCGGTATAAAAATACGCGAACAGAATAATGATGATCGAGTATATGACCCAATAAGGCCAATTTTCAACAGTAAACCACCCACTATTCAACCAGCCAACATCTTTGAACAACATACCCAGTGAGTTCGGAATGAACACAATAGTCTGTGCGAAAATGATCGGCATAACCCCCGAGCTGTTAACACGCAAGGGAATATATGTTGACTGACCGCCGTAGATCTTTCTACCAACGACCTTTTTTGCATACTGAACGGGAATCTTTCGAACACCCTGTGTTAGATAAACTACGAAACCGATCACAAGTACAAGGATCACGATGAGAATTATCTCAACAAGTAGTTCACGAGCACCCGCACGAAGCATGGTGATCTCGTTAGCGATGGTCGCAGGGAGACGGGAAATGATGTTAACCATAATGATCAAAGAAATACCGTTTCCGATACCCCGATCAGTGATCTGTTCACCAAGCCACATCAATAACATTGTTCCGGTTACCAATGCAATAACTGTCATTATAGTGAAACCAAAACCAGGATAAGCAACCACACTCTGGTAGTTTGCTTGAAGTTTCTGTAAATAACCCGCTACTGCCCAAGCCTGCATAGCGGCTAGGAAAACGGTACCATATCGCGTGATCTGTGTGATCTTACGACGACCTGCTTCACCCTCGTTCCGGAGACGCTGAAAGTATGGGAATACACTACCAAGCAGAGTGATAATAATGCTGGTGCTGATGTAGGGCATAATACCGAGTGCAAAAACGGCTGCCTTTTTGAATGCACCTCCGGCAAACATATCCCATAAGCCAAGCAGAGTATTGTCCATTCCCGATGAAGCCATCGCCAGTAGTTTTGTGTCAATTCCGGGAAGTGGAATATGTGCACCAATACGAGCTAAGAAGAGGATAAACAATGTAAAGAACAAACGTTGTCTCAATTCCTGGATCTTAAACATGGAACGAACACTTTGCATCATAATACTACAGCCTTTCCACCTGCTTTTTCAATCTTTTCTTTAGCTGTTTCGCTAAATGCATCGGCGGTAATTTCCATTGCTTTGGTCATTTCGCCGTAACCAAGGATCTTAACAGGTTTATTCAATTTCTTAATCAGTCCATATTCTTTGAGAGCTTCTGCAGTAACTATTTTTACATCTTCCAGTAGATTCAATTCCTGTAGATTTACGATCTGGTATTCCTGGCGGAAGCGTTTGTTTGAAAAGCCACGCTTTGGTGTACGACGTTGTAAGGGCATCTGTCCACCTTCAAACCAAGGATGGTGCTTAGAACCACTACGTGATTTCTGTCCGTTCATACCACGGCCAGCGGTTGTACCCCATCCGGAGCCCGGTCCGCGTCCGAGACGTTTTGTTTTCTTTGTTGTTGAGCCCTCTGCAGGAGTTAAATTCGATAAATTCATGATAGCTCCTCTACTTTTAAGAGATGAGGAATCTTATTGATCATTCCACGAATCGCAGGATTATCAGGCAGGATCACTGTTTTTCGAATCTTACCTAGTCCAAGAGCTTCGATAGTTTTAACGGTTTTTCCCCGATAGCCTATCGCGCTTTTGATCTGTGTGATCTTAAGTTCTTTTTTCTTTTCCATTTTAATTAAAAACCTCCTCGACTGTCACACCCCGTCGTTTTGCGACCATATATGCGTCTTCGAGTAATTCCAAAGCGTGCATGGTTGCTTTTACAACATTATGTGAGTTTGCACTGCCGATAGATTTTGCAAGAATGTCTTTAACACCGACCTGTTCCATGATAGCACGAACAGGGCCACCTGCGATAATACCGGTACCCGGTGAAGCAGGTTTGAGTAAGACCTTTGCAGCACCGTACTTAGCAGTAATCTCAAAGGGGATGGTTCCATTTAAAATAGGGACGCGAATGATGTTTTTCTTTGCATCTTCACGACCTTTATTAATCGCATCCGTTACTTGGTTTGATTTACCTAGGCCAATTCCAACATGTCCTTTGGAATCACCGATCGCAACAATAGCGTTGAAACGAAAACGGCGACCACCGGTAACAACCTTAGCGACGCGATTCAGCTTGACTAATTTTCCTTCACTCAATTCGAGTTCTGACGGATTAATTGATCTCAATGCGTTACTCCTTAGTTAGAATTCTAAACCGTTTTTACGGCAAGCGTCTGCCAATATTTTGACGCGTCCATGATAAATAAAACCATTCCGATCAAAAACAACGGCTTTAACACCTTTTGCTTTTGCTTTCTCGGCAATGGATTTGCCAACACTAAGACTAAAATCAGACTTAGATTTATCTTTCAGTGAAGCGCGAAGGTCTTTTGCAAAGGAACTTGCCGAGCAAATAACTTCGTGATTATCATCATTGACGATCTGTGCACTTATATGCATATTGCTTCTATAAACAACAAGACGAGGACGTTCAGAAGTACCTGACAGGCGTTTCCTGATCCGGATTTTCTTCTTAATCCTTGCGTCGCGTTTTAATTTACTTTTATCTTTCATGATTGATCCTTTATCATGCCTGATTAGGCACCGGCAGTTTTACCGGCTTTACGCTGAATCTGTTCACCCACATAGCGAATTCCTTTACCCTTGTAGGGTTCAGGCTTGCGCAATTTGCGGATCTGAGCGGCTATTTCGCCGACTTTCTGTTTATCAATTCCCGTTACTTTGATAATATCACGGGCCACTGAGAACTGAATACCTTCAGGTGCATCCATCAGGATCTGATGTGAAAATCCGAGTGAAAGCAGAAGGCGTTTATTGCCTCTTACTTCTCCCTGGAAACCAACACCGACGATCTGAAGTGCTATTTCATAGCCTTCCGTAACGCCTACGACCATGTTTGCGATCAAGGCACGAGTCAAACCGTGATAAGCACGGTATTTCTTTTCATCGGAAGGACGTTCAACAATTACTTCATTGTTCTCAGTTTTAGCGGTAATCCCTTCAGGAAAGGATTTTACGAGCTCGCCTTTAGGTCCTTTGACCGTAATGACATTATCTTTTATATCTACCGTTACCCCGTTGGGGAGCGGAATGGGTTTTTTACCAATTCTCGACATAAAAAGCCTCTCTTACCATATCTTACACAAATATTCACCGCCAACTTGCATCTTGCGCGCATCTTTATCGGTGATAACACCGTGAGATGTGGACAGGATACCAATGCCTAAACCATTGTTTACGCGGGGGATATCTGTACTTTTAACATACATTCTACGACCGGGTTTACTTACTCGTTCAAGAGTGTAAATAACGGGACGTCCGTCTTCTTGATATTTCAAGTATAGACGAAGCATTCCTTGTTTACCATCTCTGATCAAGATAAAATCTTTTATGTAACCCTTTTCCTTGAGCACAAGAGATATCCTGGCTTTTAATTTACTAGCCGGGATCTCTACCCAGGGATGTCCTGCTTTAGACGCGTTTCTAATACGTGTCAAAAAATCTGCAATAGGATCTGTTACCATTTGTTACCTCTTTTTACCAACTTGCTTTTGTTACACCGGGTATCTCACCCTTTAAAGCCAGTTCACGAAAACATATACGGCATAGGCCGAATTTTCTGTACACGGATTTAGGACGACCGCAACGTGAGCAGCGGGTGTACTTCCGTGTGGAAAATTTAGGTTCGCGCTTAGCTTTTGCTACTAATGATTTCTTTGCCATAAGAATTTAATCCTTATTTTTCGTCACGGCGCACAAAAGGAAAACCGTAACCTTTAAGCAGTTCGAATGCTTCCTGGTCGGTTTGCGCTGTTGTGGTGAATGTGACGTTCATTCCGCGAATAGTATCCACTTTATCATAATCAATTTCAGGAAATATAATCTGTTCGGTAATACCGACAGAGTAGTTTCCCTGACCATCAAAAGCTTTGTCTGAGAGACCATTAAAGTCACGCACACGCGGCAATGCAATATTGATGAAACGATTCATGAATTCATACATATTGACATTGCGCAGGGTAACCATAAGACCTACAGGATCGCCTTTGCGGATCTTGAAATTGGAAATGGCTTTCTTCGCATAAGTAATAACCGGTTTTTGACCGGCGATTGTTGTAAGATCAGTAACAGCATGTTCCAATTTACTCTTGTCTTCACGCGCAGTGCCTAGGCCGATGCTTAATGTGATCTTAGAGAGTTTAGGGACTTGCATTACATTCTTATACCCGAATGTTTTAATAAGAGATGGTGTAATCTCTTCTTTATACAATTTTTGTAATGTTGGGGTATTGCTCATTCTTTACTTCCCTTCCACAGTTTCGCCCGTTTTCTTGGCATAACGCACTTTTGAACTATCTTTCAAAATGCGTGTACCTACACGGGACGGCTTACCATTAACAACCAACATAACATTGGATGCATGGATAGCGGCTTCTTTTTCAATAATGCCGCCTTGAGGGTTTTGCTGGCTGGGACGGGTAGCACGTTTCACCAAATTCACACCTTCGATGATAACGCGATTGGTTTTCAGGAAGACCTTAAGGATCTTTCCTTCTTTGCCCTTGTATTTACCGGCAATAACCTTAACTACATCACCTTTTTTGATATGCACAGTTTTTCTCCTTACAGTACTTCAGGCGCCATTGACACGATTTTCATGTAATGTTTTTCGCGCAATTCACGGGCTACCGGACCAAAAATACGAGTTCCGATCGGTTCACCCTGCTCATTGATCAACACAACGGCATTATCGTCAAAACGAACGTAGGAGCCATCTTGGCGACCTACTTCTTTACTGGTACGAACAATGACAGCCCTAGTAATATCACTCTTTTTAGCTGATCCACCCGGTATCGCCTGTTTTACCGTAACGACTATAACATCGCCAAGGCTTGCATAACGGCGACCGGTTCCACCCAGTACTTTAATGCATTGTACGATTTTTGCACCTGTGTTGTCAGCAACTTTTAATCTACTTTCAACTTGAATCATAGTTTATCTGCCTTTCAACTTTGATGCTTATTTAGCGTCCGGCGCATGATCAATGATCTCACTGATCCGCCAACGCTTATTACGACTCATCGGACGTGTTTCAACAATGGAAATGGTATCTCCGATACGACAAGCATTTGCTTCATCGTGGACCATGAATTTCCGGCTACGGTTAATGTATTTACCATAGACAGGATGCTTGATCCGCCGGCTAACCAGCACAGTGACCGTTTTGTCCATCTTGTTGCTAACAACAACACCGATTTTCTCTTTACGATTTGTATATGACATGTCTGAACTTCCTGTTATTTACGCAATCCGAGTTCATACTCATGAATGATTGTTTTAAGCTGGGCAACTTCCCGTTTCAAATAACGTAACTGGCCCGGGTTTTCAAGTTGCTGCAAAGCGTGCTGGAAACGCAGATTCATCAGCGCCTCTTCGTCATCACGTAATTTTACAATCACTTCATCTTTTGTTAATTCTTTCAATTCGGCCTTAGATAACATCGATTATCCTCCCAATTCACGTCGTTTGACCATTTTTACCTTGATGGGTAATTTATGGCCGGCCAGACGGAATGCTTCTTTCGCCATTTCTTCACTTACCCCTTCTACTTCAAAGAGGATACGGCCCGGTTTGATGACCGCAACCCAAAATTCCGGTCCACCTTTACCTTTACCCTGACGGGTTTCAGCAGGTTTCTTTGATACCGGTTTGTCCGGGAATATACGGATCCACATTTTACCGTGTTTACGGACAATACGTGATATGGCAACACGACTTGCTTCGATCTGACGACTGGTTAGCCAGCAAGCTTCCATGGCCTTTAAACCATAATCTCCGAAACTGACTGTAGAACCACGATATGCCAAACCGGCGCGACGGCCGCGATGTTGTTTTCTGTATTTTACCTTTCTAGGCACTAACATACCTTACTCCATTCCTGTTAGATTGTAGATACTTCACCGTTGCAAATCCACACCTTGATACCGATACAACCATAAGTTGTGAATGCTGTTACTTCAGCATAATCAATATCAGAACGCAAAGTATGCAGAGGAACTCGTCCTTCACGAGCCGTTTCCTTGCGTGCCATTTCAGCACCACCGAGACGACCGGAAAGCTGGATACGAATACCTTCGGCTCCCTGGCGCATTGTATTTTGGATACTACGCTTCAGGATACGACGGAAAGGCATCTTTTTAACCAACTGCTGAGCAATGTTCTCGCCCACCAAGTATGCGTTCAATTCAGGTTTTTTAATTTCTACAACATTAACGTTAACGTCAAATTGGGTCAGCTTTCTGATCTCTTCGCGTAACTGATCAACTTCTTTACCTTTTGAACCGATGACAACACCGGGACGAGAGGTATGGATCGTAATAGATATCGCTTTAGATGTCCGTTCGATCTCAACCTTTGCGATACCGGCATTTGATAAACGTTTCTTCAAATACTTACGGAGCATTAGATCTTCGTTGAGTTTTGCAGCAAAGTTGCGCTCATCATACCAATTTGAGAGCCATTCTCTTGTTATACCAAGACGAAAACCATATGGATGTGTTTTTTGACCCAAGGTTTACTCCTTCTCTTTCGTTTCGTTCTCAACATCGATTTCCGGTGTTGCGACAACGATCGTTAAATGACAAGTGCGTTTCCGGATCATGTATGCACGTCCCATTGAACGGGGACGAATACGTTTCATGACGGGGCCTTGATTTGCATATGCTTCCGCGATAATCAATTCATCGGGATTAACCTTTGCACCTTCTTCTGAATTCAGCAAATTTGAAACAGCGGAACGTGTGGTCAATTCAACTAGCTTGGCTGCCTTCTTCGGCATGAACGCAAGCATATTTATAGCGGAATTCACCTGTTTGCCTCGAACCATGTCGAGCATAGGCTTCATCTTTTTGGCACTTTGTCGTATGTACTTGTTTACTGCACGAGCTTTCATTATTTACCTACTCTTGTTTATGACTTATGTCCGCGATATGTTCGCGTGGGTGCGAATTCGCCCAATTTATGGCCAACCATATTTTCGGTGACATAGATCGGGATGAATTTCCTACCATTATGTACTGCAAAAGTGTAACCGACAAAGTTCGGTGTGATAGTAGAGCGGCGAGACCAGGTTTTAATAACCTTTTTCTTACCGGATTCCATTATTTGATCCACTTTCTTCAGCAGTGATTCATCAACATAAGGACCTTTTTTTAATGACCTAGGCATATGTATTCACCTTTACTTTTTCTTCCGACGTGCAACAATGTACTTGTTGCTCGGATTATTTTTCTTACGTGTTTTA
Organism: Fidelibacterota bacterium; assembly: GCA_030629925.1. Taxonomy (GTDB): domain Bacteria; phylum Fidelibacterota; class Fidelibacteria; order Fidelibacterales; family Fidelibacteraceae; genus M50B103. The sequence goes on along the minus strand of DAOVOB010000004.1, from coordinate 3,478 downwards.
TAACCTTTGGTCGGTTTGCCCCAAGGTGTACGTGGATGTCCACCACCAGAGGTTTTACCTTCACCACCGCCCATGGGGTGATCAACCGGGTTCATAGCAACACCACGAACTTTCGGGCGTCTGCCTTTCCAACGATTGCGACCAGCTTTCCCAAGGGTGACATTTTGATGATCTTTATTACCAACTTCACCAATAGTGGCAAGGCAAGTATCCAAGATCAATCTTATTTCGCCCGAAGGAAGTTTAATCGTTACATATTTTCCCTCTTTTGCCATGATCTGAGCACCGGCACCGGCGCCTCTGGCAATTTGGGCCCCTTTGCCAGGCTTCATTTCAACACTATGAACTTGAGTACCTGCGGGGATGTTTTTCAATGGTAACGCATTCCCTTTTTTAACGGGTGCGTCTGGACCGGATATCAGCTGATCGCCAACTTTAACATCTGCGGGGCAAATGATGTATGTTTTTTCACCATCTACATAAACGAGCAGAGCAATGTTTGCCGAACGATTAGGATCGTATTCAATAGCTGCAACGCGAGCGGGTACGCCAAATTTATTACGTTTGAAATCGATCATACGATAATGACGTTTATGACCACCACCGCGTCTGCGGGAGGTAATGCGACCCATATTGTTACGACCACCGCTCTTGGGATTCGGTTTCAGCAGTGATTTTTCCGGTGCTTTCTTAGTCAATTCATCAAAAACCAATGTAGTTTTATAACGTTGACCAGGAGTATGCGGTTTGTAGCTCTTTAAAGCCATATTATTCCTATTCCTTAAACAGCGGTTTCGCCTTCAAAGAAATCAATTTTACTTCCTTCAGCAAGGGTTACGATCGCCTTTTTCCATTTTGACCGGCTACCTTCTGTCCGAATTACTCGTCCGCCACTGCGAACAGTCATTGATTTCACTTTACCTTTTCTGTTCATCGTCCTAACGCCAGTTACCTGTACGTTAAAACGATCTTCAATTGCCCTCTTGATCTCGATCTTATTCGCATCGGGAGCAACGACAAAGGCATACTTGCCCAACTCTTCGCTCATGATACTGATCTTTTCGGTCAAGATCGGTCGGATTATGATATTCTTTTTCATCTGCTCGCCATTCCTTATTTAAGGGCCTCGTTGATGCTCTTGACAGCGGATTTTTCAATAACAAGCATTTCACAATCCATGATCTCATACGTAGAGGCACGTTCGGCAGCAACAATATATACATTGGGGATATTTCGTGCTGACAGAAAGAGATTCTCTGTAATGTCTGAGACTAGGACGGTCAATTTCTTGCCTGTTAAACCCAGCTTTTCAAGTATCGCAACAAGACTGCTTGTTTTAGCTACTTTCAGATTAAAATCATCAACGACAAGAACGGCTTTTTCATTCATCTTCTGTGACAAAGCACTGCGACGAGCAAGGCGTTTGACCTTCTTAGGCAGTTTAGTCGTATACAGATGAGGTTCGGGACCGAAAGCGCGTCCACCACCGACCCAAACTGGGGAACGGCGTGAACCTGAACGAGCGGTTCCGCGACCTTTTTGTTTCCAGGGCTTTGCCCCACCACCTCGTGAGTCACCACGAGTCTTGGTTTTGTGTGTTCCCTGACGCATGTTGGCAAGTTCTGCCTTCACTGCGAGGTACATGGTATGTTCATTGGGTTCTATACCAAATACTTCCTTTGCCAGATCCACCTTCTTATCCAATTTTTCACCATTGGTTTTTAAGACATCTATTTTCATTCTGTATCTCCCGCTTTAATAAGTTGCAAGATACCGTTCCTCGATCCGGGAACGCTGCCTTTAACCAATAGGATATTCTTATCAGAACGAATTTCAATAACTTCGATATTACTTACGGTCACTGTTTCGTTACCCATCTGACCTGACATTTTCATACCTTTCCAAACACGGGAAGGAGATGAACCTGCACCGATCGAACCGGGTGCACGAAGACGGTCTTTCTGACCGTGTGTCGCAGGGCCACCGGAAAAGTTATGACGTTTCATGGTTCCCTGAAATCCTTTACCTTTGGATCTTCCGGTTACCGCTACAATGTCACCTTTTTCAAAGATGCCAACATTGATCTCGTCACCAACTTTAAGGTCGTTTACTTCGTCTAGGCGAAATTCTTTCAGAGTTCGCAAGACTTTGCCGGCGCCTTTAAGGTGACCAAGTTCAGGTTTAGTAATGATCTTCTCCCGAACTTCGTCAAAGCCGACTTGCACTGCGGTATATCCGTCAGTTTCGTCCGTTTTGATCTGTGTTACAAAGCATGGTCCGGCTTCGATGACCGTTACCGGAATATTCCGGCCTCGTTCATCGAATATGCGGGTCATACCAACTTTTTTTCCTATGATTCCGTTCACAGTTTTAACCTTTTCTATTCATAAGAGCTCTCTTTGCTGAGCAGCCCTACATGTTAGGGTTTGTGTTAAACCTTAATTTCAATATCCACGCCGGCAGGTAAGTCTAACTTCATCAATTCATCGATGGTCTTCGTCGTGGTATTCAGGATTTCTATAATGCGCTTATGTACTTTGATCTGAAATTGTTCGCGCGATTTTTTGTTTACGTGCGGTGAACGGTTAACCGTCACAACCGTACGTTTAGTCGGCAAAGGGATCGGACCCGAAATAACGGCTCCGGTTGCTTTTGCGCGCTGAACGATCTTCTCCGTTGATTTGTCGAGAAGATTGTGATCATATGATTTTAACGCAATGCGTATTTTTTGTCCTGCCATAATGCTCTATGCCTTTATTCAATAATCTCTGTTACAACACCGGCGCCTACAGTACGACCGCCTTCGCGAATTGCGAAACGCAGTTCTTTTTCCATAGCGATAGGTACGATCAGTTCTACAACTGCTTCGATGTTATCGCCAGGCATTACCATCTCTACGCCATCAGGTAGTTTGATCGAGCCAGTTACATCTGTTGTACGAAAATAGAACTGGGGACGATAGCCATCCATAAATGGAGTATGACGGCCGCCCTCTTCTTTTTTCAGTACGTAGAATTTGGCTTTGAAATTCTTATGAGGATGAATTGACTTTGGTTTTGCCACAACCATGCCGCGACGTAACCATTCTTTGTCAATTCCTCGAAGCAACAATCCGGCATTGTCTCCGGCTTCTCCACGATCCAATAGCTTGCGGAACATTTCTACTCCGGTTACCACTGTTTTCTTGGCGCCTTCTTCGATACCAATAATTTCTACTTCTTCTCCAACTTTAATAACACCGCGTTCAATTCGGCCGGTTCCTACCGTTCCTCGTCCCGTAATTGAAAATACATCTTCAATCGGCATCAGGAATGGCTTGTCTATTGAACGGACTGGCAGCGGAATGTATGAATCTACTGCGTCCATCAGCTCCTGAATGCTTTTGGTCTTTTCCGGATCATCGGGATTGTTCAATGCTTCCAGAGCTGAACCCATAATGATCGGAATGTCATCACCGGGGAATTCGTATTCACTCAAG
>DAOVOB010000103.1 GCA_030629925.1 Fidelibacterota bacterium | reverse complement strand
GTTGGAATAAAATACTGATGCAGATATTTTGAATATTTTTCGTAATAATAAATGATCATTGGATGCTTTTTCGTCTTATCCAGATCATCCGGTGTATATAACATTCCCTGCAATTCCACACCATCTGAATTCTTCCATTCTACAAGTTCAACAGAAGCCCAACGGAATTGTGATTGTTGCAAATTAAGAGCAGAGATCTTTTGAATATTTTCAAGTTTTAGATCCGAGATATAAAGATCGGAATACTCGCGGTAAGTACCTTTACGCCAGGAAATGATATCGGCGCATTTAGCTTTTTTCAGTTTGGAATATTGATGATCGGAGTAAACCAGTTTTTCAGGAACACCGCCTTCATACATATTGACCGTTGCATAACCCGATTTCTTACTTTTTTCATTGAAGATCGTAAGAATGATAGGATTTACAGGTACATAATCCAGATCAGCTGTTAATTTAACATAGCGATAAATATCTTTATCTTTTCTTCCCTCGCCGGCCGTTACATTCAAGGGTTCTTTTATACCGCTAAGATCGAATTTCCAAATATCATATTTATCGTAGATATAAGCATAATGATCACCCATCCCCCATGCGGCAAATCCGTAAGGATTCGGCGCAGAAGTATGGTCATCATCTACATTATAAAACTTTACATCCAGTCCTTGGGTTAAATTCCTGATAACACGGGTTTCTACATCTAAAGCAAACCAATTTGAATCGACATGATCATAGTAAAGTAAGTATTTTTGTTCCGGTGATAATTGCGGTTTAAAACTTTTCTTTTCAAGAACCAGTTCTTTTTCACCGGTATTGACATCTACCAAATAATAATCGTAATAGTCAATGGATTCCCATGAGATCAACTGGCGGTATGGACGACCAGTTTCACCAAGTGCAATATCTTCAGTACCTTCAGTACTCATTTTGATCATCGGCACGTCAAGACTGGCCAGTTGAATAACTTTTTTACTGCCTACATTGACCATGCACTGATAATTACGTTTCTTTTCACGACCAATTTCCTTTTTCTGCTGAGTTTGCAGTAAAGGATCCGTCCATGACCAAAGGTCAAATCTAGCTTTTTCAGTTTTTAACAATGTATCTTTAGGTTCTTCTACAGGCAGTGGAGCTGTTCCGAAGAATAGACGCTTACCATCTTTAGAGAATTTCGCTGTGCGAATCGAGCTGACGCCCCATCCTTCGGGGATACCGTCCGCATCTTCATTAATATAACATTTTGCCTTTGCTCGCCCGATTTTCCAATAGTAGAGATCATAGATCTTTACTTTGCTCGTATCATCCGAGAAAAGGAAAGCTAATTGCTTACCGGCTTCATCGAAGCGGAAAGTTTTAGCTTTACCATATGTTTCAAGAATAGTCTTTACCGTGCCGGTATTTGCATTAATAATAGAAAGTCGCACAGAATCTTTCTTCATTTTTGTCACGGCAAGAATACGATCACCATCTTTGCTCATGGTATAGGAAGAAACATATTCCATGATAACGGTATCTTGCGTTACAGGATTCCAAACCCACAAAGGTGTACCTTCTTCGCGAACTTTCTTTTTCTTAGCTTTCTTCTCTTTCTTTTCTTCTGTTACTTCAATTTTCTTTTTTGAAGTATCCACAATTGAGGTATCAATAACTGTTGTATCGATCATTGTCGAATCAGCTACTGCAAGTGAATCCGTCAATAAGGTATCTTTAACTGTTGAAGTATCTTTTACAGGTGGAAGAGGTTTTTCATGTAAAATTGTGATCCAGGGTGAGCCTTCCTTACTCATACCATAGGATTTTACACGCGGGATGGTAAGTAGTGTATCTTCAGAGAAAAGATAAACGCATAGAGAATCCTTAGGCATTTTAGCTTTTTTAACTTTATCTATTTTAGCTTTTCGCTCCACTTCGAAGCGTGGAATCCGTTTAAAAAGAAGGAAGTCACTATCGGGTGAAAATGAAGCCTTTACCGCACGTTCAAAATCCTGTTTTTTACCTGTTTCCACTTCGTGCAGGCTCAAGAGTATATCCCCTCGATTGGGTTCAGCGGAATATTGTACCCACTTCCCGTTCCGGGAGAAGATATAGTTAGCAAGACGCTGCCATTGAGCATAATCATCAGGTGTCAATGCGCGTTTTTCTTCAGAAACCGCAGCTGTTTGTTCTTCTTGGGCTTCGGCAATTTTAATTGCTTCTGTTGTTTCTTCTTTTTTTCCGCAAGAAAAAAGGAGTAATAAGAGCATACTCATTGCTGTGAGTCGTTTTAACATGAAATGCCTTTTTTTATTTAGTTATTTTCTTGATCTTTAAAGTAATGTTCTTTCAGGAATGGTAAATTGTAAAATGTACCGCTTTTGCAACTTAGAACACCGCCGCATTCACATTCACCACACATACCGATACCGCACATATTGTTGGTTTCCAATGAAGCATAACAATACTCGGGTGCACACCCTTTTTCAGCGGCCAACTCAAGTGCCTTTTTCATCAAGATATCCGGACCTATTGTATAAACTGTACAATTATTAGTTTCGATCTCATTTAATCTATCTGCCATCATATCAAGAACTCGTCCCGGTTTACCCGCATCTTCAACTACATTCATTTTAACATAAGGCTCAATAAGTTCTTGATAGCAAACTTCTTTTCTATCGGTCACACCATGATATACATTCACTATTCGTCCAACCGAGGCTAGACTTTCAGCTAATTTTGGTACTAAAGCCAAGCCTGTACCTCCACTGAGAATAATGGCATGAGACATCATGTTTTCCGGAATCAATTTTCCATAGGGACCACGCACATAAAGTGTTTCGCCTTCTTTCATATTAAACAAGGCATGTGTAAATTTTCCCTTTTTATTTTTTACCTCATCCAGGCGTTTGCGAATAAAAAACCTTAAAGGGGAAGATGATACAATTCCAAAAGGTTTCTCACCAACGCCGGGAATCCATATAAAGGCATACTGGCTCACCTTAAAGAGCACCGGATCACCTTCAAGTTCTATATCCCATAGAGTATCACTGAGTTTATTGATCTTTTTGATCGTATATGCTTTATACATTGCAAGTCGTTTGACCGAAAGATATGATGCTGCAGAATCAGTTTGATTCTCTGTATCAAAACGAAGTGCTTCAAAGTAATCCTGATATTTTTCTTCTTTAATGCGGGCTACGGCGGAGCCGATACCTACCGCATTGGCGCCGGCGCGCTGCATCGCACGGACCTGCGATCCGCGGCTAACACCGCCCATTCCAATAATTGGAATATTGGGACCGACTGCTTCTCGTATTTCTTTAATTTTTTGGACAGCTACATCAAAAACGTGTTCGCCGCTACGGCCTCCCGCATGTCCTTTGGGATTATACAGAACCGGTTCGTCACTTGTAGGGTCCCGATAAGTTTCTGGACCTACGGTATTGATCGCGACGAGGCCGTCCGCGCCGGCATCAACCGCTACACGTGCGATCTCACCAATATTTTCAACATTAGGAGTAAGTTTGGGGAAAAGTGCGACATTTGTGACCGGTCTGATCGCTTCCATATATTCTTTAACCAGTTCAGGACTTACGCCAATAGATGCTCCGTAACCCGGTTTTGCGTGAGGACAGGAAAAATTCAACTCGATCATATCGGCAATATCTTCAAATTTATTTACCAATTTAATAAAATCCTCAGGTGAATTTCCCGATATGGAAATATTCAAGATAGTTCTGAGCGGTTTTTCATCGCGGAGAGCTTTGAGCTCTTCATAGCCTTTTTTCATACCGGGATTGCGTAATCCGACAGCATTAACATAAGAACCGACACTAACTTCAGCCACAATAGGCTCCCGATTGCCCGAATTGGGACGAACTTGGTAGCTTTTTGTCGTAATAATATCAATTTCCCTTACATTCTTGTCGACTTTACGGATCAAATTTGGCTTTGTGGTCCAAACCCCGGAAACTGTTGCAAATTTCAATCTGCTGTCAAGCAGGAATTCACGTATCTCATTAGCTGTTTTCATAGCGTCCTTATTACATTATCTTAGCTTTTAAGATAATACAATTTCACTTGAAATGTAAATTAAAAATGAGTATAGATATCGTCAGTATTTAATAAAAAACTAGAATGTTAAGCTCGGAAAATTCTTTAATATTAACAAAAGAAAAAACTGTCATCTTGAGCTCTCCTTCGTCAAGACTTCGGAGAGTAAACGAAGTCGCCTGTCCACCGACCTGTGCATCGAAGCTTTCTTGACCAGCGAAGGCTTGCCGAAGTTGGTAGCGTAGATGTAAGCTCGAAAGAGCGAAGGTCGGGAAAGATCTATTCATGATTAGGTGTTCTGTGATATGAATAGATGCTTCGACTACGCTCAGCATGACAATTCGTTTCTTAATTTTTTTCCATGCACGTACTTTTTCTATTTGACCTTCAACTCGTATTTTTGCTTTTCACATATCAAATCTTTTTGTATATTTTTATATTGAAAAATAATAGAACAGGAGAAAGCATGAAATTGTTAGGGAATATCGTCTGGTGGATCTTTGGGGGATTATTGACGGCTGTCGAATATTTTGTTGCAAGTGCCATTCTTATGCTTACGATCGTTGGAATTCCTTTTGGTATTCAAACCTTTAAAATTGGCATGATGACGCTGATGCCGTTTAATATGACAATAAAAGAGAGCAAAAAAGCCAACGGTTTTATTTCTTTGCTTATGAACATTATATGGTTTTTCGTTGGTGGAATTTGGATTACTCTTACTCACCTGCTCTTTGGTGTTCTTCTAGCTATTACCATTATTGGCATTCCTTTTGCCAAACAACATTTCAAGTTAGCTTCAATTTCACTAACACCCTTTGGCAAAGAGATAGTGCAAAAGTAAAAAAATGAGCATTAACTTATGATCACATACACATTCGACACAGAAAAAAATATCTTTGATACCGTATTTTCAGGAATGATAGAACCAGTGGAAATTCTTAATTATATGCAATATGTGAATAATAATAAGGAATTACCTCAAAAATTAAATGCGATCATTGATGTCCGTAATGCAGATTATAATTTCGAACCCATCGTACTGCAAAGTATTGTACGAGCAAATTTTCGTATGAATAAAGCCTTCGAAATGATCAATAATGCTATTCTGGCTAATGATCCACATGATGTTACTCTTGTTATGTTTCAACATTACACACTTGGTTCGGATAAATATCATGTTAAGATCTTTACAGATAGGGAAAAAGCAGAGAAGTGGCTGGGTGAATTTAAGTAAGCTGTAGGCTGTAAGCAGTAAACCAATAATATTATAAATTATTTCTTGTGTCATCTCGAACAGTCTACGCTCTACGAGCTACGACCGTCAGG
>DAOVOB010000116.1 GCA_030629925.1 Fidelibacterota bacterium | reverse complement strand
TAGTGTTTTCGTAAAATGTAGAGACGCCCCGAAGCATCGGGGCGTCTCTTTTTATTGCCACTATAAAACAAAAAACACGCGTCATCCTGAAAAGCTTGCCTGAGGCAAGCTTATTCAGGATCTCTGTGTCAATCCAGTTTTCAGTAGTATTAATGAACGGATCAATTACGTGATGGGGGCTACTCTTGACGTTAGCGCATTGGGATAATTTGAGAATCGCATTTACAAAGAGATCCCGGATAAACAATCCACCGGATTGTTTTCCGGGATGACTATGTGGGGGTTGGCATGTTTTCCGGGATGACGAAATGGTTGTTATGTATCATGAATAGATCTCTCCACTACGCTACGCTTCGGTCGAGATGACAGTGTTATTCGTTTGTCGTTTATCAATAATTCATAATTCATTTCAATTTCCTCCTTGACATCTTGAAATGAAAAGTCATATCTTCCACAAAGTTAGGGGCGCTGCGGAAGGAGAAGTTCCGTCGGCTGAGATGAACCCTGGAACCTGATCCGGATAATTCCGGCGGAGGAAAACATGAAACGACTTCTATTCTGCCTTGCGGTCCTTACCGCTTGCATGCCTGTCTTCGGACAAACTCAGATCACCGGAACCATTATCAATGCCGAGACCCAAAAGGGTATTATTGCGGCATCTGTTGAAGTTCTGGACAACAAAAGTGGAATCTACACGGATAAATATGGTCAATTTGATATCAAAATTGATCATTTGCCTGTGTCTCTGAGAATTTCACACATTGCTTATGAAACTCTAGTGCTATCTTGTGATTCAATTAAAAACAAGATCGCTTTAAAACCTATTGTTCTTCATGCCGATGAGGTATTGGTAACCGGAAAGCGTGCCATAACAGGAAAAACACCTATTGCTTTTACGACACTTGATCGTGAAGATATAGATGTACTCTATCATCAGCAGGACGTACCTATGGTACTTGATATGGAACCGGGTGTCTATGCTTATTCAGATGCCGGTAACGGCAGTGGTTATACTTACCTCAATATTCGCGGTTTTTCTCAAGATCGCATTGGCGTTATGTATAATGGTGTACCTTTGAATGATCCCGAGGCTCACGCGGTCTATTGGGTGGATCATGGTGATATACTCAACGACGCATCTGATGTGCAGGTACAACGCGGTATTGGAAATTCGTTATCATCAGGTGCCTTTGGCGGTTCGGTAAATATGGAGAGTGATATCTCTAAACTTAATCCGGGTGTAAAAGCAAGCATTGCTTACGGTAATTATCTTGATGGAAATAGCTTGAATGCGCCCAGCGGAAAAAGAGCCATATCCTATGTGGGTAACCCTTTCCCTGAACAGGGTATTTCCTTTGTCTTTAGATTTTCCGATCTTGGAAGTGATGGTTATCGTATAGGTAGCGGAACCGAACAAGAATCTGCTCATGTGGGATTCCAGTGGGTCCAGCCTACACATATGACTCGTGCCGAATATCTATGGGGAACTCAAGTTACCAATTTTTCTTGGGATGGTGTCAGTCCGCAATATGGTTATGATCTTGACGACATGAATGATAGACGATATAATTATTATGCCGATACAACGTATCAGGGCGGCTATTCGGATGTGAATAAAGATGTATTTACTCAATCAGTATTTCTTTTGAACCATACACATCTTATTTCGAAAAAAATTAAGGCTTACGGTACGGTGTATTTTGTCAATGGTGATGGCTATTACCAGCAATTTAAAGGTGATTCCGATCTGGATGAATACAATGTCAGAAGTTATATCGATACCACGGAAGTTGATCTCATCACCCGGAAGTGGTTGGACAATCACTATATTGGCGGTATTGCCGATCTAAGCTATAGCTTCCCGAATTCTATTTTGTCCCTAGGTGGTGATTTCCGCTTTTATGGCTCCACGCACTATGGAGAAGTTATCTATATTGAAGATTTTGGAGGTATTCCCGATGGTCATCGTTTTTATGAGAATATGACCAATAAGAATTCCGCTTCGGTTTATATCCGGGATATGTTTACTCTTTCAGATAAATTGTATATTCAGGGAGATGTAAGATATTTGACCCATCGTTTTGAAGTCAAACAAGATACCATAGGTGTTTTTACTAATCCTTACCATTTTGTGATCCCGTACCACTTTTTGGATGCACATCTTGGTTTGAGATACAATTTTACACCTGAATTTTCCAGTTTTATCAATGTATCTACCTCAAAGCGTGAGCCTTCAAGCAATGATATTTATGACGATAATGACGTCACGATCTTGGCTGCTGTTGTAGATCCCTATAACGGTGCTATCACCGATCCTTTGATCCACCACGAATCCTTGATTGATCTTGAACTTGGGCTGGATTATATCTCCGATAAGTTAACATTTGCCATAAATGCCTACCGTATGGATTTTCGCAACGAATTGATCCCTCTTTATTATCGTTATCAAGATGGTGATGACGTTTTGCGTGGAAATGCTCCCAAAACCCTGCATCAAGGTCTGGAAATGGCTATTCATCTACCTATAAATAAATTTGATATTAAAGCGAACATGAGTTTTTCGGATAATCATTTTGTCGAGTTTACCGCCGATTCACTCGGTTGGGGCGGATACGGTGGAATTGCTGATTATGCAGGAAAAACTATTCCGGCCTTTCCTTCTTTTCAAGCAAAAGCACGTTTTGCCTACAAACATGAAAAAATTCAACCCTGGCTCAATCTGAAATTTATCGGAAAACAGTACATTGATTTCATGAATACTGAATCTTCAGCCATTCAACCTTATTTTGTTGCAGATATGGGTATCCGCGTTCCTTTTAAAGCACTAAAAATGGATCATAACATCGATATCAGGGTGAACAATGTTTTTAATGCTCTCTACGAAACTTTTGGCTATACCTATTTCAATGATATTGATGATAGAGTAGATAATTATTGGCCGGCCTCCACCCGAAGTTTCTACTTGTCATGGAGTGTTTCTTTTGATGCCCAATAACAATTGACAGTTGACAAAGGACAATTGACAATTCAATCAATTGACAGTTGACAAAGGACAATTGACAATTAAAATATCTTGTTAATAGTAGAAAATTACTAAATCTAGAAATAATTGATCCTCATCACAGATTTAAATATGCTCTTGAAAAGTAACTGATTTTCAAGTAATATTTGGATAATTGACAATCAAAGAAGGGGGATGAAATGGAGCGAAATCTAATTCTTGATAAGAGTATCCAATTTGCGATCAAAATTATAAAAGCATATCAATATCTGAAAAATGACAGGAAAGAATATGTCATGTCAAAACAATTATTAAAATCAGGTACAAGTATTGGTGCTAATATGAAAGAAGCAATTCAAGCACAGAGTAAAAGAGATTTTCTTTCAAAAACGAATATCGCCTTAAAAGAAGCTAGTGAAACAGAATATTGGATCGATATATTAATGAAAACAGGTTATTTCAATGAAAGACAAAATTCATTAATGGCAGATTGTATAGAGATCAATAAAATTCTTCAATCCATAGTTAAAACAACAAAAAACAATCTCAATATGGTGTAAATATTCATTGTCAATTATTAATTGATCACTTAATTGTCCTTTGTCAATTGTCCTTTGTCAATTAATACAACGAATTCTCCTTTTTGCGAATGCTCCTCAAAAAAAGAAATTGCTTCAGAAACTGTCCCTCTGAAGATCGTTTCGTGCATCTTGGTTAACTCGCGACCTACTAAAACTTCTCTATCACCGAAGTACCCAAGTATTTCATTGAAGAATTTCATAATACGATGGGTGGATTCATAGAAAATAACGCCGCAATCCATCTCCGTCAGGAACTTCAAACGTGTCTGTCGTCCCTTTTTATGGGGCAAGAAGCCCTCAAAATAGAAATGGCCATTGGGAATATGGGAAACGGATAATAGCGCCGTAGCGGCCGTAACACCAGGAATGGGTTCAACGGTAAATCCGGCTTTTACCACTTCCGAGACCATAAAATATCCCGGATCCGATATACCGGGTGTTCCCGCATCGGAAACCAGTGCCAGCGATTCTCCATTTTTTAATCGTGCGATCACGGGCGCTATTGTTCTTGCTTCTTGGTTTTTATAGTGGGGGATCAAAGTTTTCCTGGGGACATCATAACGCTCAAGAAGACGAACCGTCACACGTGTATCTTCACAAATAATGGCATCTACATCTTTTAGGACTTGAATTGCACGGTAGGTGACATCTTCAAGATTGCCGATAGGGGTGGCGACGATGTATAGGGTGGATGGCTTGATTTGCAAAATAGCTCCAATCGATTATGTCATTTCGACCGAGTCGGTCCGTTTACTAACGGACAGCGAGTGGAGAAATCTCAAACTTCTAAATTGATTATTAGGAATTTGAGATCTCTCCGCTACACTGCGTTCCGGTCGAGATGACAATAAAATATTTCAAGATTCAAGAGGCAAGTAAATGAGTAGGTAGTAGGTAGTAGGGCACTCACCACTTACCACTCACCATTCACAACTCATTCTCAATCATCTGCTCCATCGTTTGCCTCTTGCGAATAAGGACAAATTCTCCATTCTCTTTGATCATTACTTCCGAAACGCGTGGGAAGGAGTTGTAATTGATGGCGGTCATCGAAGAAGAGTAAGCGCCGGCATCTTCGATCAGGAGATAGTCACCGATCTCAGCTTTTGGAAGAGGAATAGTGGCAACACCCTCGGAATCACCAAGAGTAGGGGTAAGAATGTCACCGCTTTCACAGGCATGCCCAACGATAACGACATCTTCAGTTTCGATAGGCAATTCATTTTCACGAGGAACCAGATTCATTTCATGTTGAACACCATAAAGTGTTGGTCGTAAAATATCGCTCATCCCTGTATTGGTCTTCAAAAATGTATAGCCGTCTTTACCTGTATCAACTATATCATCGATCTCAGCGATCAATGCGCCG
>DAOVOB010000065.1 GCA_030629925.1 Fidelibacterota bacterium | reverse complement strand
TTGTGGATTGGGAAGGCTGGAAACAGGTTGAATGGGATATTCATGATGCTAGTCAATTTGGCACATGGGGCGGTATGACTGGGGGTAATATGGATGGAACAAGCTATAATGTGAATTCTATTCAATTACGAGGCGCTGGTGATAACCCTAAAAATCCTGTGACTTGCTATATAGATCAGTTGAGAACTGCTGAAAAGATAGAAGGGTTACCTGAAGCTAACTTGCCGCCGGTAATTGAAGAAATGCCGGATACCAATGGGCTGTCAGGTAAAGCTATGTATTTGTATGCTTCCTACAGTGATCCAAACCCGAATGATGTCCTGACCTTTAGTGCTACACCCGATACAAGCGGCATAAGAATTCGCCTCTATTCGCTAACACCTGGAAAAATGCGAGTTAGCATCAAAGATGATTATATTGGAACCAGTACGATTTTATTGATTGCTACCGATAATGGCGTTGGTGAACTTTCTGATACGGTTTCATTCGATCTAAGAGTTGACTTTAATACATCAGTTGTTTGTATGCCTGAAAGTTTTGTGGTATATCCGAATTACCCCAATCCTTTCAATCCGGCAACAACACTGCGTTTTGATCTTCCGCTTAGCGAAAATGTGCGCGTAGAGATCTTCAATACGAAAGGTCAGCGTGTTGCGGTTCTTGCCGACCAACGATTTGAAGCCGGTTCATGGGAATTGAATTTTGATGCATCTTTTATGAGTTCCGGTGTTTATTTCTATAAGATCATTGCAGGTGAAAATATTGCGGTAAACAGGATGACCTTGCTGAAATAACAATAGATTAAAACAAAAAGGCGATCATTGATCGCCTTTTTGTTATTTGCTATTTTTATTGTTTTTGTAGAGACGCAAGATCTTGCGTCTCTACAACATCATAATAAATTCTTCAAAAACTCAATGGAATTCAACACCCTTTTCGCTATATTTGTGCATTGTTAATTAGGTAGAAACTTACCGCATTTCAATGGGAGAAAAACATTGAAGCTATCGACATTTAAAAAAGGTCTTCACCCTGAAGATTACAAGTATTTCAGTCATGACAAGGCCATAGAGACTTTGCCTCTGCCGGATGATGTTTATATCCCGCTGCAACAACATATTGGTGTTACCTGCGAGCCCTTGGTCCAAAAGGGCGATAAGGTCAAGACGGGGCAGATCATTGCCAACACAAGCGCCTATGTTTCTGCACCTGTTCATTCAAGCATTACCGGTGTTGTTAAAGATATTGAAAAATATTACCATCCTCTTGGCATGCGCGCAACCATGATCCATATCCATCGTGAAGGAGAAGAGGAGTGGGAACTCCTTGAAAAGGTCGATGATTGGAAATGGGCCCCAAAAGAAAAATTACTGGAAACTATTCGTAATGCCGGACTTGTAGGTCTTGGTGGAGCAACTTTCCCAACCCATGTAAAATTAAATCCCCCTGAAGATAAAGCTATTGATTCCTTCATCTTAAATGGTGTGGAATGTGAACCTTATCTGACATCCGATGATCGCTTGATGGTTGAAGAGACTGACAAGATCTTGCTTGGCATGGCGATCATGATGCATATACTGGATGTAAAAAAAGGCTACATCGGAATTGAAAATAATAAGCCCGAAGCCATTGCTCAAATGCAAAAACGTGTTGTTGAACTTGGCTATTCTTTCACCGTTGTTCCTTTGAAAGTAAAATACCCTCAGGGCGCAGAAAAAATGCTGATCTACTCTGTCTTAAAACGCAAAGTACCTTTCAGTAAACTTCCTATGGATGTCGGTGTGGTTGTGAACAATGTGGCTACCGCTTTTGCTGTTGCAGAAGCTATTACGGAATCAAAGCCCTTGATCCAGCGTGTCATTACGGTAACGGGTGATGGTGTTAACGAGCCTAAAAATCTTATGGCTCGTCTCGGCACACCGTTTAAAAACTTATTTGAGTCTTGCGGAAACGTCAAAGATGATGTTTACCGTATTTTTATGGGCGGTCCCATGATGGGGATGACCCAATATCATCTTGAATCACCGGTTGTAAAAGGAAGCAGCGGTATCGTTGCCGTTACCGGTGAACTTGTTGAAGAATTAAGTACATTTCCCTGTATTCGCTGTGGAGCCTGTGTGCGCACCTGTCCCATGGATCTAATGCCCTTGCGTTTGTCGAAATTCTCCCAGGCAAAAGAAGTCAAAAAACTTGAAGAATTCGGCATCATGGATTGTATTGAATGCGGATCATGCTCCTTTGTATGTCCGGCAAATATTCCAATAGTACAATGGATCAAGGTAGGTAAGATCAGAGTTCAGGAAGAAGCGAAAAAGGCAAAGGAGAAAGCATGACAGAACAAAAGTCTGCTCCGGAAGAGTTGAAAAAAGAAGTAAAAATAGAAGCAAGTCCGGAAAAAGAAATAAAAAAGCCGATTGAGGAAAAACCAAAACCGGATCCTCGTCGCCGCTTGTTTAAATCAGACCGTATGACTATCGTGGCTCCAGCTCCGCATAATAAAGGGAAGCACTCCGTACCACGAATAATGTATACAGTTATTGCCGCTCTTTTACCTGCTATTATTGTATCTCTTCTTCTTTTTGGTACAAAGGCTATGGTAACGATCCTGGTAGCTATTTTTGCTGCTATGGTCGCTGAGTATGTATGCAATAAGATCATGAAGACCGGACTAACCATTGATGATGGATCAGCGATCTTGACCGGTATTCTTTTAGCAATGACACTTCCGCCATCTTTCCCCATCGCGGGAACGGCTCTTGGCGCAGTGGTTGCTATTGTTTTCGGTAAACAGGTTTTTGGTGGTTTGGGTGCTAATATTTTCAATCCGGCTTTATTGGGTCGTGCTTTTCTGCAAGCAAGTTTTCCTGTTAAGATCACAACATGGACTTTGCCGGCTTTCGCGGGTGTTGATGCTGTTAGTGGCGCAACGCCATTGGGACAATTCTTTTCTCCCGATAAATTTGAAACACCTGTCCGGGATTTGTTACTTGGAAATGTTGGAGGATGTATCGGTGAAACGTCTGCGATCGCATTATTGATCGGTGGAATAATACTGGTCATCTTGAAATATGCTGACTGGCGAATTCCCCTAAGCTATATTGGTACGGTTTTTGTGTTTTCAGGTATTTTATGGCTGGTTAACCCGGAAGTTTATCCCAATCCTTTATTTATGGTTTTCTCGGGTGGTTTGATCCTGGGGGCCTTCTTTATGGCAACCGACATGGTAACATCTCCGGTTACCCCACTTGGGACCTGGATATATGGTATTGGCATGGGTGTTGTACTTATAGTGATACGTGTATGGGGAGGATTGCCGGAAGGTGTCATGTATTCAATTCTGTTCATGAATGGACTGGTTCCGCTTTTGAACCGCTGGACGCGACCTAAATATTTTGGTGAGATCCAGGTAGAGAGGAAGAAATAATGAATAGTACCGCAAAAATAATTATTGTACTGACTTTGATCACCGTCATCTCGGGTGGTGTATTGGCCGTGCTGGATACTTATACTAAGCCAAGAATCGAAGCTTACCAGAATCAGCTGAAAAAAGAAGCTGTTTCTGAGGTACTACCTGATAATGTTAAGGTTGAAACGCTGGAAAAAAATAACCTGACTTATTACAAAGCCACTAAAAACAACAAGGTTGTCGCTTATGCATTTCAAGTTTCCGGTGGAGGCTACCAGAGCGAATTAGTGGTAATGGTGGGTGTTACGGCCGATTTTTCTGAGATCATTGCCGCCAAGATCATTTCACAAGTTGAAACCCCCGGACTGGGGACGAAGATCGAGAAGGACCCTTCAAATAAAGAGCATCCCACATGGTTTATGGATCAATTCAAAGGCTTGAAAATTAATCCGGCTATTACATATGTCAAGAATGCAAAACCATCAAAAGATACAGAGGTTCAAGCCATTACCGGAGCTACTATATCATCAGCTGCTATCGTAGATATTTTAAATAAACAGATCAAAGCCGCGAAGGCAATAATAGGCGAATAATAATTCTTGCCTTGGAGAATAAAAATGAAAGAAAAAACCGCAATACAAGAATTAATAAAAGGGATATGGGATGAGAATCCTGTTTTGGTTCAGTTGCTTGGACTTTGTCCGACGCTGGCTGTAACGTCCTCTGCGGAGAATGGACTTGCCATGGGATTGGCAGCGACGTTTGTTTTACTTTGCTCAAGTTTTTTAGTCTCAATGTTTCGTAAAATGATACCCGGTCAGGTTCGCATTGCAGCCTACATTGTGATCATTGCAACATTTGTAACAATAGCCGATCGTTTTCTAGCCGCTTTCGTTCCCGATATCTCAAAAAGTCTCGGACCCTTTATTCCACTTATTATTGTGAACTGTATGATCCTTGGTCGCCAGGAAGCTTTTGCCTCAAAGAACGGTATAGGCCGCTCTTTACTTGATGCCATGGGCATGGGTCTTGGATTTACTATAACCCTATTGGTCTTAAGTTCAATCCGTGAGATCCTGGGATCAGGTACATTGTTTGGCATGAGAGTTATGTGGGAAAGTTTTGCGGAATGGGGAGTTATGACTCAGGCGCCGGGTGCCTTTATTACGCTGGGATGCTTGATCGCAGGTGCTAACTGGATCAATGCAAGGAGGAAAGCATGAATTTACTCGTAATCTTTATCGGTGCTGCGCTGATCAATAACTTTGTATTGCAGCAATTTCTTGGAATTTGCCCTTTTGTGGGAGTTTCTAAGAAAGTTGATTCCTCTTTCAGCATGGGAATGGCAACTACCTTTGTAATGGTGATCGCTGCGATGGTGACATGGTTGATCTATAACCTTATATTGGTTCCCTTCGATCTGCAAATATTGCAGTATGTAGCTTTTATTCTTGTTATTGCTTCATTGGTGCAATTTGTTGAAATGTTTATCAAGAAGGTCTCCAAGCCACTTTATGATGCTTTGGGAATATTCTTGCCCTTGATCACAACAAACTGTGCGATCTTGGGACTTGCTTTAACGGCTGTTCTGAAAGAATATAATTTTATGGAAACGCTGATCTACGGTGTTGGTGCCGGTATTGGTTTTACTCTGGCATTGGTCATTATGGCCGGTATTCGTGAAGAATTGGAATTGGTGGATGTGCCTAAATCATTTCAAGGTGCTGCCATTACGATGATCATTGCCGGAAGCCTTGCTTTGGCCTTTATGGGATTTGCAGGAATAATTTAAGGAAGACGAATGGATATACAATCAATATTGATCGCAGCAGGAAGTATGGGTGGATTGGGTTTACTATTTGCCGTTATACTGGCGATCGCGAACAAGAAATTACATGTTGAAGAAGACCCTCGTGTTACCGAGATCATGGATGTGATTCCCAATGCTAATTGTGGCGGTTGTGGTTATCCCGGTTGTTCGGCCTTTGCGGATGGCGTTGTTAAAGGTGAAGCGCCTGTTAATGGTTGTCCGGTCGGTGGTGCCGATGTGGCTGAATTGGTCGCAAAGATCATGGGCGTGGAGGTCAACGTTGCCGAAAAAGAAGTTGCACAATGTCAGTGCCAGGGCGGAATGGAAGAGATCGCTTATCAAGGTGAATATCAAGGCGCACAATCCTGTATTGCAGCTACGCTGGTTTCGGGTGGCAAAAAATTATGTGAATTCGGTTGTTTGGGACTCGGTGATTGTGCTGCAGCTTGTCAATTCGGTGCTATTATTATTTCAGAGAATCGTTTACCTGTCATTGATCCTGAGAAATGTGTTGCCTGTGGTGAATGTGTGAATGTTTGTCCTCGTGATATAATGGAAATGCACCCGCTGTCTCATCGAACAAAAGTGCTTTGCAAGAATCATGATATCGGGCGTTATGCGACTAAGGTTTGTACAAAAGCATGTATCGCTTGTGGTGCCTGTGAAAGAAAATGTCCCTTCGATGCTATCCATGTGATCGATAATCTGGCCGTGATCGATTACGAAAAATGTAAGCATTGCGGGTTGTGTGCAACTGTTTGTCCGACCAAAGCCATTGAACATAAAAAGAAACCAAGAAAACCCAAACCCATTCCTGAAAAGGAAGCTGAAGAATAATATAATGTAGAGACGCAATATTTTGCGTCTCTATTCATAATCTAAAACCCATAAACCAACATTCAATCAAATGCCAACAAACGGAATTATCACTGAAAAAAAGAATGCCAAGGTCTATATTCGGATCGAAGAAGACACATCCGCGTGTAAAGGATGTGCCGCGCATGCTTTGTGTGGAAAAAAAGATTGTGCTGATGCGCAGATTATCTTAAATGATCGAGATGACTTGAATGTAGGGGATGAGGTTGAAATTGAAGAAAAGGCGAATATTTTGACCAAGACATCACTTCTTGCATACGGAATACCTTTGGTATTTTTTATTGCCGGTATACTTCTTGGACAATTTTTCCCAGAAACCAATATTCCGAAAGAATTACTCCAATTCCTCGCCGGATGTGTTGGTTTAGTCCTTGGCGGGTTCCTTGGCAGATACCTTGCAAAACGCCTATCCCAAAGCATAGATAAGTATTTTTCAATAAATGTGAAAAATCGACAACAATAATCCATTAATACTTATAATAATTCGAAAACAATGTGATA
>DAOVOB010000175.1 GCA_030629925.1 Fidelibacterota bacterium | reverse complement strand
TCATCTTGAAGGTGCAATCCCCTATGATGCATTATTCGAATTGATCAAAAAATACGGTGGAGATCCATCAGTGCCGGATATTCCGTCGCTGATAAAACGGTTTGAATATAAAAATTTTACTCAATTTATTGAAACCTGGTTCTGGAAAAATAATTTTTTACGCGAATATGAAGATTTTGCATATATAGCCGAACTTACGGCACGGGATATGAATAAACAGAATATTCGTTATGCGGAAATGTTCTTTTCCCCATCAATTTTCACGGGGAAGGGAAAATTGAACGTACAGGATCTAACTGAAGCAGTCAGGAAAGGTTTTTCCAAAGTTCCGGAGATTGAAATATCTCTGATAGCTGATCTGGTTAGAGATTACGGGCCGGAAACCGAGTTACGGACACTAGAAGAGCTAAATGAAGTAAAGGATAAAGGGATCATTGGCATAGGTATCGGTGGTTCGGAACACGAGTTCCCGCCAAGACCCTTTGCGGGATTGTACGAAAAAGCCAGAAATATGGGTTTTCATACGAATGCACATGCCGGTGAAGCAGCAGGTCCCAAAAGCATCTGGGAAGCTATTCAATATCTTCACATTGAAAGGATCGGACACGGAACACGTGCCATAGAAGATGAGAAATTAATGGATTATCTCGTTGAACATGCCATTCCTCTTGAATTGTGTCCCGGCTCAAATTCAAAAACCGGTGTCATTGATGATATTTCAGATCATCCGATCCGTAAATATTTCGACCATGGATTGATTTTTAGTGTAAATACCGACGATCCAAAGATGTTCGGAACAAGTCTTGAAAATGAATATGAATCGCTTGAAAATATCCTGGGTTTTTCAAAACAGGAGATCTGTAAAATTATATTATTGGGGATAGAATCTTCATGGTTGGCAAATGATCAAAAGAAAATATTGAAAGCAAGTTTTAGAAGATCACCCGTATGGGTGGAAGAAGGATAAGAGACAGCTTTTTTCATATTTTCATGTTAAATGATTTATAAGTACAAGGGCAAAAGGCAAAAGTACAAAGTTAAGTAAAAAGTGGGGCGACGAAATGAATGATCTTTCAAAGAGGTTATTTAAGTTTTCTGTTAGGGTAATGAAATTGACAAAACAATTTCCAAATATACCCGAATTTAATGTAATCAGATACCAACTAGTAAAAAGCGCATCTTCTTCAGGTGCAAACTATGAAGAAGCCCAGGCAGCAACATCGCGAGCGGATTTTCACCATAAAACAAAGATTTCTTTACGAGAAATCCGTGAAGCAAATTATTGGTTAAGACAATTAGAGGAGATCGTATCAGATGAACTTGGTCAAAATGAAATTAAACTGCTAATCAGAGAATCAAGTGAATTAAAGAATATCCTCGGCAGCATAGCATTAAAGACTAAAAAATGAGCAATATTCTACTTTATACTTTTGCCTTTATACTTTGTACTTTATTTTTTCCTTTATTCTTTAATCTTCCACTTCATACTCTTCTCTTATATCATAGTACTTTATTTCCATACTATGCCGAACCCTGGCATATTCCCCATCTTCATGTACATTTTTCAATTCATGAGGATCGTTCTCAAGATCAAATAATTCCCAAACACCTATCTCATAATAATGGATCAGCTTGAACTGTTTGTTCCTGATACCATCATGTTTGGGGACATCATGCCAGGCGGGATAAGCATAAAAATGGTAGTACATTGATTCGCGCCAAGGTTCGTCTTTTTCTTCAAAGATACTGCGTAAGGATATTCCTTGTACATCTTCTGGAATATCAACACCGGCATAATCTAAGAAAGTGGGTGCGAAATCCAGATTCATGACGAATTTATCATCGACTCTACCCGGTTTGATCTTCTTAGGATAACGGATCAAAAGAGGACTTTTAAAAGATTCTTCATACATCCAGCGTTTATCAAACCAACCATGTTCGCCAAGATAGAATCCTTGATCGGATGTATAGACAACAATGGTATTTTTATCCAGTTTATTGTCTTCCAAATAATCCAATACGCGACCTATATTCTCATCGACCGATACAATACATGCCAAATAATCTTCCATATAGCGTTGGTATTTCCATTCTTCAAGCTCTTTACCGCTTAAATTAGCATTTCTATATTCCTCATTCACTTGATCGTAATAAGAATCGAATACCTCTTTTTGCTCCGGTGTTAAGGCTGAATAAACATTTTTCCAGCTGTTTGTTCCATCAAAATTCGTACTCCGGCCTCCACCGGTGTTCATCTCCCGTTCACCTTCAAGAAAATGGATCTTCATATCGTAACCGCTGTACATGTTCTTGACTTCCATATCTTGTGTACCTGCGGTTTTTTCTCTTGTCTTATAGTCATCATAAAATGTTTCAGGCAGGGGAAATTTTGTATCCTTGAACATTCCTATATGACGAGGAGCCGGCATCCAGTTACGATGTGGTGCCTTATGGTGAAATAACAGACAGAACGGTTTGTCTTTATCTCTGTTATCAAGGAATTCCAGTGCGAAATCAGTGATCAGATCGGTCGTATAACCCTCATATTTGACCGTATCGCCATTAACATAGAATAAGGGATTGTAATACCTGCCCTGTCCTTTTAAAACACGCCAATCGTCAAATCCGACCGGAGTGGATTTTAAGTGCCATTTTCCGATCACTGCTGTTTGATAACCGGCTTCCTGTAATAATTTTGGGAAAGTCATTTGATCGGGATTGAAGGTATCTCTATTATCACGCTTCCCATTAATATGGCTATATTTACCGGTCAAGAGGACTGCACGACTTGGAGCACAAATGGAATTTGTGATATAGGAGTTCTCAAAACGAATACCTTCTGTTGCCAAGCGATCGATATTCGGTGTTTTTAGCAATGTGCTGTCATAAGCACTGATCGCTTTTTCAGCATGATCATCTGACATAATAAAAATGATATTTGGACGGGTTTCCTTTTGGCATGACAATAGCAAAAATATAGCTGCTGTAAATACAAATAACTTCTTCATTTTATACCTCAAATGTTTAATTTGTTTTGCGTAATAATGTAAAGAACGGAATTGTTTGTTACAAGCTAAAAGCCTGGTGTAAAGTAAACGGCAGACACATGGGTCAGCCGCTACAATCAAATAAAATTGCTTACTACTTTCTACTTTCTACTTACTGAATTTTTTTCTCTGAAACCATTCAACCAATCGAACAGGTAATATTCTGCTTAGGAAAGCATTGCGGGGTGCATCGCCACCAACAGGATATCCCGGTTTGGGATCTTTTTGTTTAATAACAAATAATACTTTTTCAGCTACCTCTTGAGGCGGCACTCCTGTTTCTATATTATGATCTCTTATTGCCTTGAAAATTTTTACGTTTTTATAATAATCGGAAGATTCATCGATAAAGCGTTCTTGCTCAAATCCTGTTGATACATAACCCGGTTCGATCATGACGACTTTTATACCAAATGGCCTAACTTCTTGCCTTAAAGAGCGAAACATACCTTCAATAGCGAATTTTGTACCGCAATACACAGAGGTAAATCCTACACCAAATATACCCGACATCGAAGAAAGGTTAATGATCAGTCCGTTTCTTCTTTTCCTCATAGAGGGCAATATCGCTTGGGTCAAGTGGATGATCCCGAATAAATTAACCTCAAATAATGAGCGGACTTTTTCAATGGGAACTTCTTCAAACGGTCCCACTTGTCCCTGCCCTGCATTATTGATCAGAATATCAATATCGCCAACTTGAGAGATCAAGGCTTCAAT
>DAOVOB010000055.1 GCA_030629925.1 Fidelibacterota bacterium | reverse complement strand
AATCAAAGGATATGCATATTGAAGAAGATTGCAGGAATCGTCATTTTACTTTCATTCGCTCTGGCATTTGCCACAGCGGGTATCGACATCGCCTATCCCACACCTCAGACCCTATCAGTCAAACTTGATCCGGGGGAATTTTATACTTACACATGGTATGAAGAGGGGAAGGAATTTACCCGTTATAGTTTTGATAGATCCAATAATATCAATTCAAGTGAAAAATTTAGTTATGAGATAATGCAGTTCCCGATCGCTATTGCTGACCGCTTGCCTTCAATTAATGTGCAAGTATTGGAAACACGGGATTTTCAACATTCCGTAAGCGAAAATACACTTTATTATTTAAGTGATGTTCGTCAATTTCGTGATCAACGCTTTGTATATCTTACCATTAATCCTTTTCTAAAGAACGGAAAGATTGCTACTAAATTATTTGTTAATATAGATCTTCACGAAGTTCCCGGTAAAGGTTTTGCAGATAAAACAAATCGTATTTTCTTAAATCAAAAGTATGCAGATGGCCTTTCGGGAAAACGGGTTATATCGATAAAATCTCTTAAAAAGGCAAAAACGTTCACGGGAGACTGGCTTGATATCAGGATCAGTGAAGAGGGAATATACTCTCTGAGCAGAGCTGATCTTTTGAATACGGGCATGACAGCCGGTATAGATGATAATAATTTATTTTTATATGCCGGAGCGGGTTTTGGTGCTCCTTTGAGAGATCACTTTCCCGATTCAGTTGATTTTCATTTAAAACAAGTCCCCATGCTTTTTCTAGATGCAGCTGAAGATGAAGATGATAAATGGGTATTCTATGCAACAGCTACATCTACATGGGAAAGAGAAACAGATATTTCGGATGTTCGCTATATGAAATTTATTCGTAATAGTTATGAAGACGATCAGCATTTCCGACTTTTTGTGGGGTCTAGCAGTGAAACACCCTTAAGAATGGTTCAGGAAAGCCCTGTTTTTAGCGGCTCTGAAGAAGAACAGAATTATACTTACCAGCGCTTGCATTACGAGGAAGAATTGATCAACCCCGGAAAGGGCGGTGAATTGTGGTTGGGCGAGCGTTTATCTGCAAATAAGCAATTTCCCTTTTATTTAAATAATTTATATGTGAATCCCGAAGTTCAGGGCGCTATTCGTCTAGGTTATGGAATGACAACTACAGGAGCTCATGAATTTACGACTTATGTTGCCGATTCTCTAGTTGATGAAACCTATGCATATCTCTCTAAGAGTTCAGATGACTACGATTATGAAAGCTCGGTAAGCAGACATAAAGAGTTGATGATTCCTAATTCCCTTTTATCCGAAAATTTAAATGTGAGAATGACATACCAAGGCGGCTTTTCAACAAGTGAAGGTTTTCTTGATTATATAGATATCATATATCCTGCAATACCACAAGCTATTGATGGTCATGCTGTCTTGTGGTTTATGAAAAATTCAAATGACAGAAAAATACAGCTAAGTGGTTTAGGCGGCTCTTTAAGCTATGTTTTTTCTGTAAAAGATCCTTTCGGAACAAGTTATTTCCCTGCAAGCGGCTCAAGTACAGACATTTTAATTCCCGCTTCAGATCAGAGTTCTTTATTTTACATTGTAAATGAAGGACATTTTAAAACACCTGCCGGTCTATCAATTTTACCGAATTATGAAGCCCTAAGTACTGCCGATCATGCGTCTCAGGTTGATTTTATTATTATTTCACCTGATGCCTTTCTTTCGGAGGCGAACAGACTTGCCGCTTTCAAAGAGACCCGAAGTTCTCAGCCATTGACCACCTTGGTGAAAACATACAGTGAGATCATTGGACAATATAATGCCGGTAACCGTGATCCCTATGCGATCTGGCATTTTTTAGCTGATATGTATAAACAAGCTCCCTCTCCGAAACCACTTTATGTGCTTCTCTTTGGCGATGGGCATTACGATTATCAAAACAGGATCTATTCCGCGCCGGTCTATATTCCCTATCTTTATGAGCCCAATATTATGTGGCCATGTGATGATATTTATGTAATGGTCAATTCTGCCACTGATCTAACAAATGACATGGCGATTGGCCGCATACCTGCAAACTCTGTAGATGAAGTACGATCCGTCGTTGATAAGATCATAGAATATGACAATCGGGAGAATCCCGGAGAATGGCAGCTCAATACCATGTTGGTAGCTGATGATCCGACTGATCTTGCACAGGGCTCCAGTTTTGTAGGGCAAACAATATTTATTCGTGACTCCGAGCGCTTGTGTAATGATCATTTTCCTAAAGTGATGCAGACAAAGAAAGTATATCTTACAGAATATCCCGAAAGATATATTACCGAACTTCAAACCATGGGAAGGGATGGCGCGCGTGAAGATATTATGGAAGCCTTCCTTAATGGCGTTTCTTTTGTGAATTATTACGGGCATGGTGATGCCTCCGTATGGACCCAGGAAAAGGTTTTTGTCAGTAATGATCTTGTTCGATTGGATGTGAACCATCAGTATCCGTTGATCTTAGCTGCAACGTGCAGTTGGGGTAGATCGGATATGCCTGATTTCCAAAGCATGGCAGAGGATATTGTTACTTTGGATGCAAACGGCGCTATCGCTACGCTTGCAACAGTTCGCTCAGTGTTTCATGGAAGTTCAACGTCTGCAAATGTAAAATTTGTTGAGGATTTTTCTTGTGGTTTGTTCGAAGGAAATCCCGATTATGCTTATACACCTCTCATGGGCGATGCCGTGCTTTATGCTAAGAACGAATCAAATAATCAATATGGCCCGACCAAGGTTAATAATAATATGAAATTCATGTATTTTGGCGACCCAACTATTATACCTGCTTTCCCGCAAAACGCCGGCATGATCGATTCCTTGAGCAGAGATACACTCAGGGCTTTGGATAGAGTTAGTTTAGATGGTCGTGCACTCAACCGGGAAGGGAATGATCCCGGATTAAATGATCTTGAGGGAAAGATCACGATATATGATAATGATTATCGTGTAAGTCGTGAGTATATCTATAATACCTCAGGTGCTACTTCGCTGGTAAGCTATTATCTGGAAGGTAATCGCTTGTTTAACGGCAATATTTCTTTCAATGGTAATTCCTTCTCAACTGAAGCTTTTATTCCCAAAGATATTCAATATCATGGAACCGAAGGTAAGGTCCGCATGATATATTGGAATTCTGATCGACAATTTGATGGTTCGGCTGCAATAGACGACATTCACGTCGGAGGTATTAATCCGGATGCTTCTTCCGATGTTCTTGGTCCAAATATTACTTTCCATTCGGGAGATATTGAACTACAAAATGGCGCAGTGATCTTTGATACCAGTATTGTTCGTATTGTATTTGAAGATCAAAGCGGTATTAATATTACAGGAACCATTGGGCATGTGCTGGAAATGTCAATTGATAATGGTCAGCAGTTGGTTGATCTCAGTGAGCTTTTTGTTTATGAACAAAATGATTTCACTGAAGGGAAGGTTGAATATGCTGTAGATAATTATCTCGATGAAGGTGAACATTTGATCGAGATATCGGCGTTTGACAATTATAACAATTACTCTCAAGTAGAGCTTTCTTTAACGGTCCTACATGAAGGGGATGAGCTGGTGCAGAATCTGGTGAATTTCCCTAATCCTTTCAAAGATCAAACCGATATTACTTTTGCTTCCGCATTTAGTGGACTTGCAGATTTAAGGATCTATACTATTTCGGGTAAATCGGTAGCAGGGTTAACGGATATATCAATTCATTCCGGGTTTAACGCTATACCATTTACAGCCCAAGATGACTACGGTCATCCCCTTGCGGCGGGCGTTTACTTTTATGTTCTGGAAGTTGAGACAGGAGATGAAACGATCAAACAATATAATAAGATGGTAGTATTGCCATGATCCTTCAACCCGAACTGCCTGTGATCCTGGCATCTGCTTCTTCCCGTCGTAAAGAATTACTCGAACAACTGGGCTTTCAATTCGTGATCATTCCGGCCCATATAGATGAATCAATGTTTCTTAATGAAGATGCTCTGAAATATGTTCGTCGTTTATCAGAAGAAAAGGGAAGGGCTATTGCTGAGAAATATCCGGAGCATATTGTTATTTCAGCAGATACAATCGTCGTTTATAATGAAGAGATACTTGGAAAACCCATAGATAAATCGGATGCATTTAGAATGTTGTGCTTACTTTCAGGGAATACTCATAAAGTAATTACAGCATTTTCTATTCATTGTGGAATAAATAATATACATATCACAGAAGACGAATTGACAGAAGTTCGTTTTCGCGAGCTCTCTGATGCAGATATTGATGAATACATTGAAGGCGGTTCACCCATGGATAAAGCCGGGGCATATGGTATTCAGGACTTAAGCGCAAATCTGGTTGAAAGTATAAGCGGATGTTTTTACAATGTAATAGGCTTTCCGGTAGCTCAGTTTAAAAAGGTGTGGGATCAAATTTTTATATAAAAAACCTACAATAAGATAAATACCTTATCTTTAATTGGAAGATCCTCTAAACTCCAGCTTTCACCACAACCTTCGGTAAACCCACGGTTGTCAAGAAGGTTACGGCCGGCAAGCTTAAACCTTAATCTTTTTTGATCTTCAACAATTCAGCAAGTGGAATTACGAGTCCCAAGACTGCCGCGATCCTCAGGGTTGTTCCCCATGCGACCATTGCACATTCTTTAAAGATCACATTAAAGAGAAAACTGACAAGCATACCGGCAAGAAATGCAAGGGCTCCAACAATAAGACAATTCAGAACTAAATTCCAAATTTTCATAATCTACCTCCTATATTTTGGTTTGCATTATAAAAACGTCTTTACGCAGAAAGAGGTATTTGAAGAGGGTCAGTTGATAATTTATAAGGGTTAATCAGAAATTAGAAAATTCAAGATATTCACATCAATAAGTCGTGGGTACTTTCAATAATAGTATCTTGTTTAAAATAACATACTAATTTAGTGGTGTTTTAAAGAAAAATAAAGAAAAAAATAATAAACTGGTAACTAGAAACTAGTAACATTGTCTTGAGTCCTAAAAAAACTAACAGGAACTGTCATGCTGAACGTAGTCGAAGCATCTATTCATGATACAGAATATCTTTCTGTGAATAGATTCTTCCACTCCGCTTCGCGCCGGTCAGAATGACAGCTTTCTTTCTTTTTTTTCCTGCGGTTTATTTTCTTCTACCAGTCACCAGTCACGAATCACTAGTTACTAATTCCCAATCACTAAAAGAAAAGCCTCGCTAAACGAGGCTTTTCTTTATTGTATGTCAGAGATTCATTTACTTCTCTTCGTCGACGACCTTATAATCAGCGTCTTCAACATTTTCAGCTTGATCAGCACCGGCATTAGGATCAGCATCGGGAGCACCCCCCATATCGGGTCCACCCGCTTGTTGCTGAGCTTGTTGAGCCTGTGCATAGATCTTTTCCGAGACCTTCATCATGGCTTGGTTAACCGCTTCGATCTTTTCAGTGATCTCATCGGGGTTATCTGAGGTTTTGACTTTTTCCAATTCAGCTAAAGCATCTTCGACAGGTTTTTTGTCAGCGTCTTCGAGCTTGTCGCCCATGTCATCCAACGCTTTCTGTGTTGCAAAGAGGGTTTGCTCGGCTTGATTGTGAGCTTCCACTTTCTTGCGAAATTTTTCATCTTCTTCAGCATGCTTTTCAGCTTCATTGGTCATGTTATCAATTTCTTGATCTGTCAAACCACTTGAAGATTCAATTCTGATATTTTGTTCTTTGTTGGTTGCTTTATCTTTGGCAGTTACATTCATGATACCATTGGCATCGATGTCAAAACTGACTTCGATTTGCGGGATACCGCGAGGTGCAGAAGGAATGCCATCTAAGATAAAACGACCCAGTGTCTTATTGTAAGATGCTTGTGAACGTTCACCCTGAAGAACATGGATCTCAACTTGTGGCTGATTGTTTGCAGCGGTAGAAAAGATCTCTGATTTCTTGACAGGAATGGTTGTGTTTCGTTCGATGAGCTTGGTAAAAACACCGCCGAGTGTTTCAATACCTACTGAAAGAGGAGTTACGTCAAGCAAAAGGACATCTTTGACATCACCTTGAAGGACACCGCCCTGAATAGCAGCGCCAACTGAGACAACTTCGTCCGGATTCACGGTCTTATTCGGTTCTTTACCGAAAATATCTTTAACAAGCTTCTGAACGGCAGGGATACGGGTTGAACCACCAACGAGGAGGACTTCATCAATATCTGAAGCTTTCAAGCCGGCATCTTTAATTGCGTTTTCACATGGTTTGCGAACGCGGGATACCAGGTCTGCAGTCAATTGATCAAATTTTGCACGGGTCATTGAAACAGTTAAGTGTTTAGGACCTGATGCATCAGCGGTAAGGTAGGGTAGGTTGATCTCTGTCTGCATTGAAGTTGAAAGTTCCATTTTGGCTTTTTCAGCTGCTTCTTTTAAGCGTTGCACAGCCATAGGATCTTTGGAAATATCCATGCCTTCTTGTTTTTTAAATTCTGCCAACAAGAAATCAATAAGTTTTTGGTCAAAATCGTCACCACCGAGATGAGTGTCACCATTTGTAGATTTTACTTCGAATACACCGTCACCGATCTCAAGTACTGAAATATCGAATGTACCGCCACCAAGATCAAATACGGCAACTTTTTCTTCTTTACCTTTGTCCAAACCATAAGCTAGTGCAGCAGCTGTTGGTTCATTGATGATACGCTTTACTTCCAAACCGGCGATTTTACCGGCGTCTTTAGTTGCTTGACGTTGTGAGTCGTTGAAGTAAGCCGGTACCGTAATAACAGCTTCTGTGACTTTTTCACCAAGATAATCTTCAGCGATCTGTTTCATTTTCTGCAGAATCATAGCTGAGATCTCAGGGGGAGAATAGGTTTTCTTGTCAATTTTTACACGAATATCTTT
>DAOVOB010000211.1 GCA_030629925.1 Fidelibacterota bacterium | reverse complement strand
GATTGGCAATCCTGTTACTCTCATAATATCAGGACTAATTGCGACTAATTGGTAGAATTTTAAATCAAATATTAAAAAATTAATTCCTTGAGCTAAGCCAAGACCATATGAAAGATGATTATTCCAATAAAGATCACTATCAATAAAACCAAAGGAATGAACACCAAAACGAATACTTTCTTCAAAATAAATACTGAATTTTGGACGAGCTTTATTTCTCCCTGTAATATTTTGCTGAAAGACCAAACTGACAGCATAGCGAGTCGCGGTCGTATCATTTGCATTAAATCCACTTATGCTGGTGTCAGGAGTGCCTATATAATCAAATGATGCGTAATCATATGAAATACCAAAAGAATTAGGACTTTTTGATTGTTTCCCCGTCCAACCGTAGGGATGTAACATTATGCCTGCTTCCCAAGTGTACATATTGTCAAATAAAATATTTGCTCCATATCCGCCCAAGTTACCATTCCACCCAAGTTGCCCCGTAACTCCAAGAGGTTCAACCAACCCATATGACCCATATAATTTATATTTCCAAGAATAGGACTTTTTATCTTTATTGCTTGGCTTGACACGTTTTACAGGTTTTATTCCAGATTCCTTTACTGGCTGTACAATTGACTCTTCATTTTTGGTTTGTTTTTGTAAATAAAGGTTTACGTACTCAGCTACTTCCTCAACCGTTTTAAATTTTGCTTCTTCAGAAGCCGGAATATCAATATTATAACGCGATTCCAACTGTTTGATCACATCGCTGAGGTCAACAGTTGGCATCACTTTCTCATATTTTGGTATATCCAATTCCGATGAATTAATAAACGTACCATAAAATTCTTTAAAAAATTCCGCTCTTGACTTCGTATTTTGCGCAAATGCTGAAACACAAAGCAAAAGAGACATTATTGCAGTTAATATTTTTAAACGCATTATCTACTCCTACCATTTTTATGTCATTGACAATTCAGACAATAATAATGTAAACTAACAAACTCAAACTATGATGTCAATGCATTTATACAAGCTTACAATGTCTTCATAAATTCGATCGCACTTAGCTTTTCACAAGCATATATCATTTCTTTCAATGCAGGAACATCAAATCTGTCTCCACATAAAGCTTCAACTTTTGCATCCAGATCAGCTTCTGTCATTGGCTCACGAGGATCACCCTTTGGATATTCCAAGTACAGTGTATGCTCTGTTCCATCGTTTAATTTTATCGTAACTCGAGAAGGTTGTTTTGCGGGGAACATCTTTTCAAATTCTTCAGATGCTTCACCCTTAATCTTATCAATGACCTCCCAAATACGTGGATCTTGAATACTTTCATCGTCAAAACTTTTGGTTGTAACTTTTCTATCTACTAAGGCACAAGCTACGCAATATGGCAAACTATGATCAGCTGTCTCGCGTGATTTTGGACGATATTTATGGGAATCAAAAAGAATATCGCAAGCTCTGGCGATAGTCTTTATCGTAACGGTATCAATATCTTTGTAATGAATATCATTTTCACTCATGATCTTTATAGTAGCAGATATGTGAGTATGTGTCAAAGCTTCAGTTGGAAATGCTTTCATGGAACATTCCAATATCTTAAAAGATTTTCCAAGTCCACCAATTAAAGCATCAACATCCCAATCAGGACCAAAGACATCCATTAAGCCTTCTTTTCCCTCAAAAATTGCTTCCGTTCCCGTAAAACCTTTTTCAGCCATTAATGCGGCTAAAACTCCGGATTGAGTTGACATGGGATCGACAGTATTCTTCATCATGGTCAGTTTTCCTGCTGTAGGACATCCAATAGTATGATTATGACAGGCGCTGATCCCGATGGCATTGACCATTTGATCTACATTCAATCCAAGTACTTTTCCCGCAACGATGGGAGATACAAATTGCGTCAAAGTAGCGTGATGCCATTTACGTTCGCGCACACCCGGCTTAGCAAATTCACAGATGCGTTGTTCAAATTCATAAGCAAGAACGATGGCAACGATTACATCTTTCATTGATGCCCCCACCCTCTCTGCCATAGCAAGTGCGGCGGGAATAATATCGGAAGGATGAGATGGATCCTCTTTCCAGTAGATATCATTGTAATCCAGAGCCCGGATCATCAAAGCATTAAGAAAACTGGCTTGAACAGCCGGCATCTTGAGTTTATAACCAAATATTGTGGCTTCTTCTTTTCCACCCATATCCGCATAGATATCTTTAATGATATTTACGTCACGTGTATGCATAGATCCCAGGGCACATCCAACGGAATCATAAAGATAACGTTTTACTTCTTGAATAACATTTTCAGGCAGGTCTTCATAGCGTAAATTTACTGCAAATTCAGCGATCCGACGACTAATGGTTTGTTCCACTGTAGGGCTCCTTTTTACTTAGTATTTCAACAGTG
The DNA here is from genome assembly GCA_030629925.1 of Fidelibacterota bacterium. Lineage (GTDB taxonomy): Bacteria > Fidelibacterota > Fidelibacteria > Fidelibacterales > Fidelibacteraceae > M50B103. The sequence continues at coordinate 810 of DAOVOB010000211.1, read as the reverse complement.
AAATTTAAACGATATTTTTCTTAATTTCCAATATATTTTCAGAAGGTTTTACATTTTTTGGACAAGCATCATTACAGTTGTACATGCTATGACAACGAAAAACTCCATTTTCACCCGTAACAAGCTCCATGCGTTGATCATGAATGGCATCTCTTTCGTCTCTGAGGAAGCGATTTAACGTCACATAGGCTGCAGGACCATGAAAATCGGGATTCATACCCGTCATCATGCAGGCGGAGAAACACGCACCACACAAAATGCAATCTATCATTGAATCCATTTCTTTTCTATTGGTATAACTTTGACGCGCTTCACCTGAATTCCGAACAAGATAGGGTTTTATTGATTCATGTTTTTCCCAGAAACGTTCCATATCAACCATAAGATCTTTAATGATCGGCAATTGAGCTAAGGGACGAATAGTTGTTTTACCTGCTCGTAAAGGTGTTTCACACGCCAATCCATATTTTCCATTAATATGCATCGCACAGGATCCGCATCGTCCCTGAGTGCATGAAGCTCTAAAGGCTAGAGTTCCATCGATATGATCACGTATGAACAGCAAGGCATCAAGCACAGTCTTTGCCTTACTTCCAGGCACCTTATAATTTATAAAACGATGCTTTGTATCCACAAATGGATCAAAACGGAAAACCGATAATTTATATGTTTTCTCTTTCATTTTTTCAGTAATCTTGAATCTGAAAACACTGCAATTAATGGTTTGTTTCTTATATGAATCGCTATATGTCTAATCTTTATTTTACCCTTTTTAACCTTAACCAAAGAATATCTTGGACGGCCTTTGGT
>DAOVOB010000192.1 GCA_030629925.1 Fidelibacterota bacterium | reverse complement strand
GTACAATGATTCCACCAATTTCAAAATATTCCATGATCATGCTATAGTTTTTTTCTAAGGTTTTAGCACTTTCCACTACGATCTTTTCTTCAATAGTCTTATAACCCATGAAGGACACATTGATCGTGTAGGAACCTGCGGGTATCTTAATATAAAAATACCCATTCTTATCTGTCGCACTGCCTTGTAGAGTTTCCTTAATAATAATGTTCGTTCCCACAAGTGGTTTCTTGTTTTCATCGAAAACATAACCCTTGAAGGTTGCAGGCTCTGCAGCAAGTAAGATTGACCATGTTGCGAGTATGAAGCATAGTTTTTTCATCATATATAAAACCTCTGTTTATCAGGAAAACAATTATAGCACTTATTTTGTTAAAAATCAAATGAATGTGTGTGTGAAATGATAAATAATTAGTAAATATTGTTAAGGAATTGTGAATTGTAAACCATAAGATATGTAGCTAAAAGGATGTTTTGTTTTCATGGTTGCATTACCACGGCATTTATGCCGTGGTATAAATACTCCAACAATTTGGGGTTAAAACCCCTGTTTATTTGGAGGTGTTTATCCCCGGGTTGAAACCCGGGGTAAAGCATTTCGAAACAAAATGTGAAAAATGGGTAGAATAAGGGACCTTCCGGCTGGTTCCGTCAACTGACGGACTGCCGGATGGTCGAGAAAAATATACATACTTTTCGACCAGCCAGCACTACTTCTACGCCATCCCGAAACATCGGGACGAAGGTCAGGCGTGAGTAGGTGAAAAGGTGAGAAGAGGTGGAGAGAAACGTAATCATTAAAAAACATCAATCATAGTCATCCTGAAAATACTGCCAGTGGCAGTGTTATTCAGGATCTCTGCGACGTTCCGATGCTCCGTTTTAATAATGAATGAGGTCATATACTTGATTTTGACTACTCTTGATATCATATTTATTGCATCACAATGCTCGCGGAGGTCTCCCTAACGGGACCCCTTCGGGGCTGAATAATCCTTCTCTACGTTCAGGATTTTCAGGATGACCCGCGAGCTGAGGTCTTCTAACTCTAATACGCATCTCACACCCCGCACTCCGCACCCCGCACCCCGAATGGCCATATATAAAAAATGCCCCGATAAAATCATCAGGGCAATTTGTTATTTGAAATGTTTATTAAGCTAAGGTCGTATTAATCTTCAGGTTTGATCAGCAATACACCTATAAGTCCAAATACACCTGTGAAAAGAACCACAACATAATCGAACCAAGGACGTTTGCGTGAAAACAGCAACAACGCAAGCAATGATACGGCAACACCGGCCAAGCCTTCCCACCAGAAGCAGTCCATCTGTATCTTGACCCACTTCATCGGATCATAAGTACTTAGTTCAAAAGGAAAGATGAAACTCTTAACAATTGAAGCAGGTCGTTTTTCATACGGGGTCCATGTCTCTACATGTTCGGCGATCTTATTGAAATCGTTATCAAGAATGATCATCTGTCTGAAGCCACCACTTGCGATTTGAATATGTTTGTTAACAGGATAAGTATAAACATAAATGGTCATTTCATTGGCGACGTAGCTATATTTCGGATCATCGGGGACGGTCGGGATCTGTTGTAATTTGTAATCGTCATAAGTGATCAAGTAGACCTCATTGTTATCCGTAAGTAAATAGCCGTAAAATTCTTTACGCATATTTTCGCTAATGAATATTTGACGAATTCCCAGATTAGGGTCAATACCGGTTTCAACACAAACCGGTTCATCTTTGATCATTTTCAGTTGGAAGACCTTGTTAACGGCATCTTTTATGAAGTAACCTTCATCAAAAGGTTTGCGATTTGTCTGATTGGCCGCAACGATTTTGGCAGGAAAAGTGAATCCTGCTGTATTCATTGCTTCCTGGAATTTGTGTGATTTTTCTTCAAGCACGGAATTTGATACCGGATCAAGGAATTCAATTGTATTACCTAGACGGAACACATCATCCGGGACCATCAATTGAGCATAATCCCCTTCGGCTTCAAACATGATGTTGAGCGGAACGAGAGGAGGATTAATGTGCTTGGATTGGATGCGGAACACCTGCGAATTTCTGCGGATGCTTTTTGAATTTAATTTGAAACCATTGATCTCATCGGGCAGTTGTCCCCATTTATCCAGATTAGCATAATACTTAAAAGGTAAAAGTTTATAGTATTCCCGTTCGGAATAGCTGTTGCCCTGAATGTCTTTGCGTTCGGTCTTTCCCATACCATGATACTGGGTATAGACAAATTCATCGATCACCGCGGAATAATTCAGACGGGGAGTACTTACCTTCTTGTCAAAAAGCATTGAGAAGAAATCCGGCAAGTATAACGCGGACACCACAACGATAAGAAGGATGATCGAATATCTTGAAATTTTATTTAACATAATAGGTACCTTCTTTTTAATTATTTGCTTCCACGGCGAAAACGATGGCCGGCAAACATAATGGTCAGAGGCATGATGGCCACGATCAAGATCAAGATCCAAAGGCGTTGATACTGATCATAGGTCGATGCGCGGAAATTCAGTTCGATCAATCCGTAAGCTACAACGCCGTAAATAATGCGGTAGACCCAAGTAGGTTCCAGAATGATAAAGGAAACCATAAAATACATGGCAGACCCACCCAGGAACCAGGGAATGGTTGATATCAGAACCTTGTGAACGATCTCGGTCGGATAGGTCATCGAAATAACCAACCAAAGCCCGAAGAACAGAAAAACGATCTCAATCAGTAAGAACATGTAACCAAATCCTGCCGATGAGAGGAGTAGTTTCTTTTCCGAGATTGGCAAATGATATGATAAACGCATGCGCTTGTTGTTCATTTCCGGTACGAATTGGATCAAAGCAAAAGCCAGTCCGGTTATAAGAGGAAGCACTTTAACAAATACAACGTTCTTCAGTAAAAGGCTTTTGCCGATCACAAACATCCAGTTTGAAAATGCGCCCTGAAATTCTACGTAATAATTTATCATTCCTATACTGTAAGCGAGTGAGAGCACCGTTAATCCGGCGATCACGATGACTGCCCAGCGCAGTTTGATCCATTCTTTATATAATATTGCTTTTAACATGATGACACCTTTGATTAATACTTTCCGGTCAGACCGATAAATGCTTCTTCTAAGCTCATGGGAATCTCAGTCAGTTCATCAACTGTGATGCCGAGAGTTTTAAGATGTTTTATCACATCGGTTTTTGGTTTAAAGGAATAGAGTGTGATCTTATCGCTGTAATATTCAACATTGGTTATCATGTTGTCATCTGCTTTGATCACACCACCCACATTGGCATTACGGAATTCAAAACGATGAAAATCTTTTTTCAGTGTTTTCAATGGCATTTTCAACAAGAGTTTCTGATAGCCCATTATGATCGTATCATCCGCTACTTTTTCAACATCCTGAATAATGTGTGAGGTAAGAAATACTGTTTTGTTCTTTTCTCGTACATATTCCTGGAGATAATCAATAAAAAGTGCACGATAGCC
>DAOVOB010000035.1 GCA_030629925.1 Fidelibacterota bacterium | reverse complement strand
ACCCTTCCCGCAAGCAAAGTAAAAAGACAGGGAACTTGGCAAGTCCGTATTCCGTTTGCAGATAATAGACCCTGGATGGTAACGGATTCGCTATATTCAGTACCTCTTCAATTGAAACCTGAAGACACTTATGGCTCAGTCATTGGAGATCTTGAAATTGAAGATTTGCAGGGTCTTCGACTTTTGTTGCACAATGCTCGGCAGAGCTATGACATTGAGATACATACTAAGGCAATCAATTTTAACAAGGTACTTCCCGGCACATATATGCTTTCATATTATATTGATAGAAATGCTAATGGACACCGGGATGTAGGGCGACCTTATCCCTACCTGAAGCCTGAGATACTTCATGATCTCGATACCGGCATTGATGTTCGGGCTCGCTGGGATACGGATCTTTCGGAACCTTATAAAATTGTCATTGAAAACGAATAATGAACAAACTATATTACACGGCAATTAATTAAAGAGGAAAATATGGAACACTATTACAGTGTCATTTTGGCCGGCGGTGTGGGTAAACGATTTTGGCCCTTAAGCAGAAAAAAACACCCTAAACAATTACTAGATATCGTTGGCAATAAAAGCATGGTCAATTTGACTATTGACCGCTTAAATGCAATCAGCGATCTTGATCATATATTTATCATGACCAACAAAGAACAGGCAAAAATGATCATGGCGCAAAATGACGCCCTGACAGAAGATAATTTTATTATAGAACCTTCGGGTAAAAATACAGCTCCCGCTATTGGGCTTGCTGCCATGTATTTGTTAAAAAAAGATCCGGATGCCGTTATGGGCCTGTTTCCTGCCGACCATCTTATTACCGATCTTGATAAATTTTCAGCAACGGTGAAAGCTGCTATCAAAGCGGCAAAGGATACAAAATCTTTGTTTACATTTGGCATTAAACCAACTTACCCGGCAACGGGATACGGTTATATTCAAGTAGATAAAGATGTTGAAAACTCGGGTGCTACTACCCCTGATAACATACAGATCTACAATTCAAAAACTTTTGCCGAAAAACCGGATCCCAATACTGCTAAACTTTTTCTCAAGTCCGGCGAGTTCTTCTGGAACAGCGGTATGTTCGTTTGGAAAGCGCAAGTTATCATTGATAAGATCAATCGATTCTTGCCTGAGATCGGTACCATTCTTCAAGAGATCGGTGATATTATCGATACACCTCAATATGAACGTCAGATACATAAAAAATGGAAAACGATCACGCCTATTTCCATTGATTATGGTGTGCTAGAGCAGTCCTCCCGGATCAATGTTGTCATAGCTGAATTTGATTGGAATGATGTGGGAAGCTGGGACACCGTATACAAGATCGAAAAAAAAGATAAAAACAAAAATGTCTTTCGCTCTGAAGGGATGATGTTACGTTCAAGTGGGAATTATATTTACAGTGAAAATCTTAAAATATTCGGATTGGGGGTAAAGAATCTCGTCATCGTTGAAAGCGAAGGTGCTTTACTGATACTCCCTCGCGCTGAATCTGAAAACATTAAAGAGATCGTAGATTCATTGCCTTTTGTAGGAGAAGAGGGTCTCCTCTAAATGATGAAACCAAAAAAACTTCAAGAATTATTGAGTGCGTTTCTACGTAAGCAAGAACTGGATGTCGTTTACGGGATCGGTGCTTTTTCGGGTGGGCATTGCGTGATCAATGAAAATCGTGTTGTCGTCATTAATAAGCGGATGCCTGTCGAGGAACAACTTCGCATTTTGGTTTCAGTGATATTGGATCTTGGATTAGATTATTCCGGTCTTAAAAAAGAAGCCAGAGATTATATCTTACGATATATTAGACCTTAAAGTTAGCGCGGTGTTTTATCAATCGATCCGGGTAATTGCTAAAAAAACCATCAGCACCGTCTGCTAATAATAATTTTGCCACTTCAGGGTCATCAACTGTCCACACATAGACCTTTAGGCCGTGATCATGGGCAAGGCGTATCCATTTCTCTTTAATATGTTGAACATTCAAATGCACAGCGACGGGATCAAAAAGCCGAATACGTTTCTTTAACTTTTTAGGTCTTCTATTATATAATAAACAAATCGGTACTTCGGGGCAGATCTCGTGAAAACGACGCAACTCACGATGAAAAAATGAAGAAATAAAGAAGCTCTCCGGCTTCCAATGACCGGTACGTATACTATTCCTAATTACCAGCGCGGTCGCCAATGCGGATTTTTTACTTTTCAATTCAATATTCAGGTCTATTTTGGCGTCCAAAAGATCCAATGTTTCTTTTAATGTAGGAATATGTTCGCCTTTACCGGCGTCAAGTTTTCGAAGCCCTGCCAATTTTCTTTTTTTTATTTTCCCGCGTGCGCCTGTAATTCGTTTTATACGCTTATCATGAAACACAAGAATCTCGCCAGTTTTACAAATTTGGACATCAAATTCTATCGCGTCCGCCTGCATCTCCATAGCGGAACGAAATGCAGCCAATGTGTTTTCCGGTTCATAGCCGGATGCACCGCGATGTGCTATTATGGGAATTTTATGCATAGCCTTCAGGATTCTTCTTTTGCCAGTTCCAGGCATCTCGCACCATATCTTGCAGATTCAGTTTTGCTTTCCACTTGAGATGTTTTTCTGCTTTTGACGGGTCAGCATATGAACTTGCCACATCTCCTTCTCGTCGAGCAACTATCTGGTAAGGAATTTCAATTCCATTTTCATTTTCAAATGCTTTTACAATTTCAAGCACACTGTTCCCCTTTCCGGTGCCAAGATTATAAATTGCCGGACCATCTTCAACTTTTGGTCCCTGTAAGGCTTTCACGTGACCTTCGGCCAGATCCATGACATGAATATAATCGCGCACCCCGGTACCGTCTGTCGTTGGATAATCATCACCAAGTACTTGTAATTTTTCTAAACGCCCTACGGCTACCTGTGAGATATAGGGCATTAGGTTGTTGGGAATACCATTGGGGTCTTCACCAATCAGCCCACTCTTGTGTGCACCAACAGGATTGAAATATCTGAGAAGTGTAATTGACCAATCTTTATCGGCAATCTTCAGGTCGCTAAGAATATTCTCAATAAATAATTTTGTACGACCATAGGGGTTGGTTGCTGATGTAGGGGCATCTTCGGCAAAAGGGACATCATCACTAAGTCCATAAACGGTGGCAGATGAACTGAAAACTATATTTTTTACTCCGGCTTTTGCCATTTCTTCACAAAGAACCAAGGTGCCATATACATTATTATAATAGTATTCCATGGGTTTTTGAACCGATTCACCCACTGCCTTTAAACCGGCAAAATGGATCACCGCATCAATATCGTGAGCCTCGAAAATCTTTTGCATGGCATCACGATCACAAATATTCACTTCATAGAAAGTCAGTGATCTGCCTGTGATCTGTTTTATTCTTTCCAATGATTCTGATTTGCTGTTGCAAAAATTATCAACCACAATGATCTCATATCCTTCTTCAAGTAATCGAAGACAGGTGTGGGATCCAATATACCCGGCACCGCCGGTAACAAGAATGCTTTGCATAGAATAACCTTTTTGTTATGTCGAAAAATATTGTTTTCAAAAATTAAATCCAAACGATTTAAGTTTAGAATTTAATAATTACAATTGGGGGATAAATGAAAGATCGCTGATCTCACTATCATTTTGTGATTTGCATCACAGTCCGAAATACACTGTTTTACTTTCTGAATTAATGAGCTATTTTTTCACCTATGAGAACAATATCAAGATGTTATTCAGCAGCACTTCATGGCATTAACGCCTATGAGGTAACAATAGAAACGCGCTTGGATCGCAGCACACCAAAGTACTTTATCGTTGGCTTGGCTGAGAAAGCCGTAAAAGAAAGTTTTTCACGTATGTTGTCCGCGATAAAATCTTGCGGTTATCGTATGCCAGGGTGTAAGATCACACAAAATCTTGCTCCAGCGGATATACCAAAAGAAGGGACGGGCTTTGATCTTTCACTGGCCCTTGGAGTACTTGCCGGTAACGAATTGGTTGACGCGGAGCGACTTCAAGATTATATATGTATCGGTGAATTGGCGCTGGATGGAAGTTTGCGACCATCCAAAGGTATTCTCCCCATCGCACTTGGTATGAAACGCTTTCGTCAAAAACATCTTATCGTCCCAAAAGCCAATGCCCGTGAAGCGGCCATGCCTGGCTACTGTTCTGTCTGGGGAGCTGATACTTTAGACGATGCAGTTGGGATCATTAACGGATGTAGTAAGCTCAAGCCTGAAGTCGTTGATATAAAAAGTTTTTTCGGGGCAAATGAAAAACATCGGGTTGATTTTTCCGAAGTCAAAGGACAAGCACATGTCAAACGCGCACTTGAGGTAGCAGCAGCGGGCGGACACAATATTATTCTAATCGGACCGCCGGGCTCCGGAAAATCCATGCTGGCAAAACGCTTTCCGACGATCCTTCCGGATCTGACCCTAGAAGAAGCAATTGAGACCACAGCCGTCTATTCGGTTTATGAAGATATTTCCGAAACCAGCCTTATAACGCGGCGACCATTTCGCTCACCTCATCATACCGTAAGCGATTCAGCGCTGGTTGGAGGTGGGCGTATTCCCCGCCCGGGCGAAGTAAGTCTTGCGCATAATGGTGTCCTCTTTCTTGATGAATTTCCCGAGTTTAAAAAGAATGTTCTTGAAGTCTTGCGTCAGCCGCTGGAAGACGGGCAAGTGACTATCAGCCGAGCTCTTGCCTCCCTTACCTACCCGGCATCTTTTATGTTGATCGCGGCCATGAACCCCTGTCCCTGTGGCTACGCAAGCGACCCCAATCACGACTGTTCCTGTAGCATCGGGCAGATCCACAATTATCTTTCTCGAATTTCGGGTCCCTTACTGGATCGTATCGATCTGCATGTTGATGTACCACCGGTCAGTTATGAAGAGATCAGCGACCGGCAGGACAGTGAAAGTTCAAAAAGTATTCGTGAACGCGTTTCAAAAGCGCGGGATATTCAAACTCAGCGATTTCATCGATTTACGCGTGTCCATTGTAATACCCAAATGGCAACCCGGGATATTAAACGTTTTTGCGATCTAAATGATGAATGCAGGGATCTGTTAAAAATTGCTATCCTGCGTCTGGGTTTAAGCGCACGAGCATACACGCGTATCCTTAAAGTCGCCCGCACAATTGCAGATCTTGATGCTTCCGAGAACATCAGTCCAACACATATCAGTGAAGCTATTCATTATAGAAATTTAGATCGACATGAGGGGGTGTATTAGAAGGGTTGAGGGTTGAGGGTTAAGAGCGGGAAATACTTGCTTTTCGTAGGTTTATCAAATGATGTAGCGAAGTAGCGTTTATCGTTCACTACTTACATTTCTTTCACACATAGCACAAGGAACAGGCTTCAGTCTTCGCTCTTCGAGTACAGCCTTCGTAGCCAAGCTACTTCGGCGCAGCAGGCCTACGCCCGATAATTGCCTGTTTCCTACATGGTCGTAAATGTTTATTTTTACTGTTCACCGTTTACCGTTCACTATTCACCTTTTTCTTGTCTTTGCCTACCTCTAACTGTAAATTGTTATACCAAAATATCAAAATATGCTTATGTACCCTAACCCGGGGAGGATTCGATGAAGTACACACTATTGGCACTTACGGTCCTGATCTTATTTTCATGTATGGGACGAAACATGCCGCCAAAAGACACTGAATTTTATGATGTCAGCGGTAAGGTTAATCATCTCACGATCTATCATTACAATGCCGTAGAAAAAGATGGGGAAATTGTTAAGGGTGAACCCAATCGACTTGGCGATGAGGATCAAACTCTGACATTTAACAAACACGGTTATGTTACCCAGGCCTATTTCTATAGAGAAGCTGACAGCCTGGATGCGAAACTGCTTCGCGACCATGATGAGAACTTTAGGTGTCTTGGTGAAATCGGCTATAATGCCAATGGCGAACAAGTATTTGAATGGGTCTGGCTCTATGATGATAAAGGCAACAATACTGAACGGATCCATATCCAAGAAGATAGCTTCCTGTTTGTGTCCTGGTACCTTTACTATGACGAAAATAATGAATTGATCTCTCGCATTATCTATAACAGTCCCGATAGTGATGATTTTGATTCATTACATTGGGTTTTGGACGATAAAAACCGACAATTAGAAGAATGGTACTATGGATATTGGGGTCTTGAGGGATATAGTAAAATGGAGTATATCGGTGAAACAGAACTGATCTCAACAATATATCGCTATGATCTTTATGAAAAGCTAAGCAATTTTTTCACATTAACTTATAATGACCATGATCTCCTCTCGGAAGTAAAACAATTTGATGCAGATAGCCTTGAACAACTAATATTAAACTTTGAATATGAATATGATAAACGGGGAAACTGGATCAAAAAGATCCGGTTTCATGATGGGACCCCAATAAATTACGATATAAGAAAAATCATCTATTATTGACCTTGATCTTCCACAAGGAGAATAGAACAAAAAAGAATATTTTTATATTTCTGTTGATCATCGGACTCGCTTGTGGCACATTTGCCTATGACCCCACAATATCCTAATATCTTAGTGACTTTAATAATGTCCTTTGTCTCTGGTTGATTTATTAGTATTTTACCCATTAATATTTTTTAGGAGTTTAAAAGATGAAAAAACATTTTGAGATAATAATTCTCATGGGACGTCCCGCTGCGGGAAAATCTGAAGTCATTGATTATTTAAAAAAAACACCTGTTGATGAACGTTTAGAACGTTTTCATATTAACAACTTCGAGGAGATCGATGATTTCCCCATGTTATGGACCTGGTTTGAAGAAGATGCTATTCTTGAAAAAGTCATGAATAAACCGCGCATACATTCCGATCCTGAAGGTTATTTCCTTCATAATTATCAATGGAACCTGCTCATTGAACGCCTTTCATTTGAATATGAAAAGAAACTTCGTGATGAGGGTTATGCAGAAAACACATCTACGGTTCTTGAATTCAGTCGCGGATCCGAACACGGTGGTTACGAAAGTGCTTTCCGTTCACTTTCTGAAGATATTCTAAATAAAGCCTGTGTACTTTATATTGATATTCCTTTTGAAGAATCTTTACGTAAGAACCGCCGTCGCTTTAATCCAAATCGACCCGATTCAATTCTTGAACACGGACTTCCGGATGAAAAGGTAGAACGTCTATACAAAGAAGTAGATTGGGAAAAATTTAAGGGCAATGACTCTGAATATATTTGCTTTGGCGAACACAAGATCCCATATACTGTTTTAAATAATATGCCCGAAGTTACCATCTACCCGGAAAAATTGGGCCCGGCATTAGATAAATGCTTCACGGATCTATGGGAAATTAAAAACAAAAAATAACGAGGTAATTTTGGGAAAACGATTTAAAGACTTCATCAGCAACAATACTATCTGGGGCTTTGCCTTTGGTTATTTTGCATGTTATGTGCCGTATTCTTTGTTTACTAAAATCATGAGCAAAGGTTTATTGCCTTCTTTAGATGGCACCGGGCTTACGGGATTTTCAATCCTTCCGGTTACGGCCATTGCAACATTGACTACCATGATCATCGTGATCTCCGTCTTGGGATGGTGGAAATATGCCAAACATTCAACTGTTTTTGGCATGAGTATACCACACCCTACAAAATGGACGATTCTATCAGGTATATTCACATCATTGATCATTGGAACCACAACACTAGCCTATACTTTTGAAGGTGTTAGTATTGTCCTTGCCATGCTATTAATGCGAGGGGGAGTTTTGGTCATTGCACCTATTATCGATACAATAACAAAACGTTCTGTGCGCTGGTTCTCTTGGATCGGCCTTGTTGGTGCTTTATCGGCATTGCTTATTCCCATCTTCGATGCAAAAGGATTCAAGATCCCGCTTTTATTGGGAATTGTGATCGCAATTTATCTGTTTTCATACTTCATGCGTTTCCAATTCATGAGCCGTAATGCAAAGTCAGATAAAAAAGAGGTTAACCTGCGTTATTTCGTGGAAGAACAAATGGTTTCTACACCCGTATTGGTGATCTTTCTTGGGCTTTTTACATTGCTGAATGGTGATATCGGCGAATCCGTCCGCATGGGCTGGACTATGCATTGGGACCAGCCATATCTATGGGCGCTGCTCCTCATTGGTGTATTGTCGCAAGGAACCGGTTTCTTTGGTACCCTGGTCTTCCTTGATAAGAGTGAAAATACCTATTGTATCCCCGTTAATCGTTCATCAAGTATCCTTGCCGGTGTGATCGCAGCTTTTCTGCTATCATTATTTCCCAATCAAGGTTTACCGCGAACCTCTCAGCTGATCGGAGCCGGAATTATTATTGTTTCAATTTTATTCCTAACCATTCCACCACTACTGCAAAAGAAAAAAGAAAAAGCATAAGAATTTTCTATATTAAAAAAGGCAGGTTTAACCTGCCTTTTTTAATTATTAGTCAACTTGCCTCAAGTTTTTACAAGGAGATTAAAGTATAAAAACTTGAGGCAAGTTGATATGCTAAAATAATGGTGTGTGAATGCAAGTATCCCTTAATATATTCCTTCGGTTATTTGAAAGCTATTTT
>DAOVOB010000052.1 GCA_030629925.1 Fidelibacterota bacterium | reverse complement strand
ATTCCCCAAAATCACCGATTAATTGATACATCAGTTTTGTTTTAGGCAGGGGCTTAAAAGCAAATTTTGCCATGATCTTCTTTGAATTACTTGTGTTCATCGGAACATAAGCGCTGTCACCGGTCATTGATATTATTGCATTATTATTGCTTATAATGCCCATATCATAGGTGGTATGTTCTCTGATACCATATAACCACCCTAAGTTATTTGTAAACGTACCGGTAAGAAAGTATGAACCTTCAGGCAAGAAAGAAATAGGTCCGCTAAGATCAAGATCATAGCGTTGAAAAGTCAAAGGATTAAAATCATTGCCTTTGATATATCTGTCATTCCATGTCAGCATATCGCCAAACTGAGTAGTCAGACGTGCTTTGAATTTTTTTGCACCTTCTTTTGTGGCAATATTAACAATACCACTCATGGCTTTACCATATTCCGCATTGAAGGTACCGGAAATAAGTGTTAATTCCGAAATAACATTGGTTGATAAAGATAAACCGAGATCACTAGATACCGGAAGTCCATCGACCATATATGTCACTTCACTTGAGCGTCCACCTCTAACATGCAATTTACCGTCTGAGCCCTGTGTAACTCCAGCCTGAGTGGCAAGGAGTCCGGCAAAAGATTCTACCGGCATTGCTTCAAGTTCTTCTGATGAAATACTTGATTCTGAAGAAGTCAATCCCTTTTTGATCAATTCTTTTTGTGCAATCACAATAACTTCTTCACCTTCGATCACAGAAGATTCCATGTTAATATCAATATTTGTTGTGTGATCAACGGAAATCCGGATATCTTGTATCCTAAAAGTTTTATATCCAATGGATGAAGCGGCTACCTCATAAATTCCCGGAGGTACATTTAAAATCATAAAATATCCCTCAAGATCTGTCGCAGCTCCCTGTGTAGTGCCTGCGAGCATAACATTGACACCGATGAGAGGCTCTCCGGTATCATTGTCAAGTACTAAACCGGTGACTTTACCGCTAGTCCCCGCAAATACCATTGTGATTATTGAGAAGATTGCAAATATTAATACAAACAACTTCCTTTGCATCCTAATTCCTTTTTCTATCAATTGAATTATAACAGGAAAAAAAAAGGGAGAGGAAGCCTCTCCCTTTTTATTAAGTCATAATTATTTCAACAAGGTCACTTTGTGTGATTTGCTGAAATTTCCATATTTCAATGTGTAAACATAAACACCGGTTGATAATGGTGCACCGTTCATATCGGTAGCGCCCCAAACAACATTATGTGTTCCGGCTTCCATTTTTTGATTATTAACGATAACGCTAACGAGTTCACCACGCATGTTATAAACATTAAGTGAGATCGTTTTTGCCATCGGCAGATAATAAGAAATAGAGGTTGTCGGATTGAATGGGTTCGGATAAGCTGCGTCCAATTTGAAATCATTAGGTGTAATGACAACAGGATTGATAGCTACAACTGGGCCCAATACATCATCACCAAATTCGATAATACGGATCGGCGAGAAATAGGGGTTTGCAACCCAGTTAGTATCAGTTCCAACAATTTGTTCAACAGAATCAACTTCACCCTGATAAGCACAAATAATTTCCATAAAACCATCATTATCAATATCTGTTAATTTATCAACAAATTTATGATTAGCGCCTGCTATAGAAGTTTTATACATATTTGTGTCAACTTCTACAGAAGTATGTGTTTCCCATGTTGATCCATCCCAAATATTGATATCACCTATAAGCATGCTATTACCAAAAATTACAACTTCAGATCCATCATTATAAAGATCACCGGAAACGCCACCACAAATTGATTTGGGATCATTCTCACCAGAATTGATAATCACAAATTCAGTTGAGTCAAAATTCGTAGCATCTCCATTATTATCAAAAATCTTGAAACATTCATTATATCTATAGTTATAGTAATATAATTCATCTTTTCCGTCTTGATCTATATCAGCAACAACAGGCTGAAGTAAGCAAACACCATCAGGCACTGTTAGATGTTGATAAGTTGAATCACCATACGAATAGGTATTCGCTGCAGTAGCTTCAACAAAAAATACATTATTGTCATTCCAAGCAAAGCATGCAATTTCTTTAAGTCCATCACCATCAATATCAGATACTTCAACTGCAATAGCTGAACCACCACCTAATTTATTTTCACGACCAAACATTGGGTCATCTTTATCAACACCACAAACACCCATATCGATATCGCGTGGTGACGTGATAAATTCACACTGTAGTCGTCCGAAACCCTGAAGATCATCGGTAGCCGAAAGAACTGCAAAGAAATCTTCCGAATGACCGTAAGTTGTGGTATCTGTTGCAGTAGTGTCAATGTAATCAGTTTTATATGAACCTCCATTAGACGCGAAAATAATTTCGTCAAATCCATCACCATCAACATCAGTAACTCTGAAATGTTCAACAGCTAAACTTGCAAGTATTGTACCAACGCCGTTAAAATTAAAAAGTTGACTTAGATCATCAATGCTAAAGAATTTGGGTTCCTTAAAAGTATTATCACTTTCGATTTCATAAATGTAAAGACCCGCTTCAGCCACTGTCGGATACTTACCTCTAAAGAAAATTACTTCTCCGGCACCATCACCATCAATATCACCGGTTTGTACAAAGCGAGTTCCGGCATAATACAGATCAGCTGAACCAGTCGTATCTGAATGCCAGAAGTATTCAAGCGTATCACCACCAATAGCTTCAAAACCAACTATCATGTTACTTGGTCCGTAATTAGTTGCGTAGAATTCAAGATAACCGTCACCATCAAGATCAACACCACCGGCTATACCGCGAGCTGCCCCACTGGGATCAGTTTGCCAAATTTTTGCTGCATCATTTACAACAGATACGGCTGTGGCGTCATCTGCTCCAAAGGCAACGGCAAAAAATGTCAACACAAGTACAATAACAAGTACTTTTTTCATTTTTCTTCTCCTTTTAAATTAACTTCCTGTTTATTTCGTTACAGCGAAGATAAAAGCTATTATAATAATTTTTAATCCGCAACATTTTTTAAATAAATAAACCGTAAATTTTGTATTAAAATTTGGTGTTCCAAAAAAGTCGAACAGATCTTTTTTAATGCTAAAAAGAAAAGGGCTGAATATATTCAGCCCCTACTTGAATCTTGGATCTTGTTTCTTGGATCTTATACTTTTGCCTTTTTACTTTTGCCTTATACTTTATATTCATCCCAACTTTTGATCTTCAATGATTCAATCGTGGTCTTGGATAAGGCTTCAAATAAGCGCATGGCTACCTGACGATTGGTGATAAGCGGTACGGCATAATCAACGGCCGCACGACGAATGGTGTAATCGTTGGTCAATTCATCTTCATTGTAGTTTTTGGGGATATTAATAACTAAGTCGATCTTACCTTCTTTAAGGTATTCAACCACGCCGGGTTTTTCTTCATCAAGCGGCCAATTCAACTTTAAGCTCGGTACATCATGTTTTGCTAAGAATTTTTGGGTTCCATCGGTTGCAAAAATGATCACGCCCATATCTGATAAAAGTTTAACACTGTCTAAAAGTTCAGCCTTAGATTCGATAGGACCTGATGAAATTAATACACTGGTAACGGGAAATTTAAATCCGACAGAGATCAATGCTTTAATATAAGCTTCATGAAAATTATCGCCTAAGCATGCCACTTCACCGGTTGAGGACATTTCCACACCGGTTGCAGGATCGGCGCCTCTGAGACGTGTAAATGAGAATTGAGGTGCTTTTACGGCTACATGTTCGTAATCATAAAGGGGTATGCTGATCTTTTCCTGTTTTTCGCCAAGAATGACCTTGGTTGCGATCTCAATAAAGTTTTTATTAAGCGTCTTTGAAACAAAAGGAAATGATCTGGATGCACGCAGATTACATTCGATCACACGAACTTCATTATTCTTTGCAATGTACTGAATATTAAAAGGACCGTTGATCTTTAAGTTTTTGGCGATCTTTGCAGAAGTCTTGCGGATCTGACGTTCAGTCTCGAAGTAAGTACGTTGCGGAGGAAGAACAAGAGTCGCATCTCCGGAATGTGTACCTGCGTTCTCAACATGCTCCGAGATCGCATAGCAAATGATCTTTCCATCTTGTGCAACAGCATCAAATTCCAATTCTTTGGCATTCTCGTAGAATTTTGAGATCACCACGGGGTATTCTTTCGACACATCCGCTGCAGCCAGTAAAAATGATTTTAATTCGATATCACCTGTTGCAACTGCCATAGCGGCACCCGATAGCACATAAGAGGGTCTGACCAATACAGGATAACCTACATTATTAGCAAATTTCAAGGCGCTTTTTGTATCTGTCAAGGCCTTCCACTCGGGTTGCAGAACCTCTAATTCATCCAACATAGCTGAGAAATGTGAGCGGTTTTCTGCCTGATCAATATATTTCGTTTCAGTTCCCAGGATCCGCAAACCGTTTTCATGCAAACGAACGGCAAGATTGTTCGGGATCTGTCCGCCCATGGATAGGATAAATCCTTCGGGATCGATTTTATTGTAAATTTCGCGAACGGTTTCAAAAGTCAGTTCTTCAAAGAACAATGCATCAAATTCATCGTAATCTGTAGAAACGGTTTCAGGATTGCAATTGATCATGATGGATGTCTTGCCCGATTCACGAACGGTTTTTCCTGCGATCACGCAACACCAGTCAAATTCCACAGATGATCCGATCCGATAAGGACCGCCACCCAGAATGATTGCGGCATCCGGATGTTTTTCAGTATAATCGTCTTCTATACCTTCATAGGTCAGGTAAAGATAATTTGTCTTTGCAGGATATTCTGCAGCGACCGTATCGATCTGTTTAATAACAGGATGGATATCGGCTTTTTGCCGCATATTATAAATGTCTGCTTCTTTTGAACCGGTAACGATGGCCAATTGCTCATCCGAATATCCCATTTTCTTGGCCTGAAGCAATAAGTCATCATCTAATTTTTCGCCTTTTCTGAGACGCAGGGAAATATCGATCACATTTTTGATCTTATTCAGGAACCAGATATCAATTTTTGTCAGATTATAAACCCAATCAATCGAATATCCCTCTTTAAAGGCATCCACGACGGCAAAAAGACGCTCGTCACTGGGCTTTGTCAGAGAATCTTCAAGTGAAGTCGTCACGAATTTCTCGTTCGCGACCAATCCTTTTGCACCTGTCCCCAACATACGGATCGCTTTTTGAAGGGTTTCTTCAAAATTACGACCGATAGCCATCACCTCGCCCACCGATTTCATCGCTGAACCGATTCGACGAGAGACATTTCTAAATTTCTTCAGATCCCAGCGCGGCATCTTGACCACGATATAATCTAAAGCCGGTTCAAAAAATGCCGATGTCTCAGTTATAGTATTTGTGAGTTCATGCAGTCCGTAACCTATGCCCAGTTTGGCAGCAATAAAGGCCAGCGGATAGCCGGTCGCTTTTGACGCGAGTGCCGAAGAACGCGAAAGTCGCGCATTCACTTCGATCACCCGATAATCTTCAGAAAAAGGATCCAGCGCGTACTGGATATTACACTCGCCCACTACACCCAAATGACGGATCACTCTAATACCGATTTCACGGAGTTTATGGTATTCACTGTTCGAGAGAGTCTGGCTGGGTGCTACAACAATACTTTCACCGGTGTGAATGCCCAAAGGATCCACATTTTCCATATTACAAACGGTGATACAGTTATCATATTTATCGCGAACAACCTCGTACTCTACTTCTTTCCAGCCGCCAAGCCATTCTTCAACCAGGATTTGAGATGTATATGAAAATGCCTTTCCGGCACGATCCAGTAATTGTTTTTCATCGCGGCAGACGCCACTTCCAAGTCCACCCAAAGCATAAGCAATACGCATCATGACGGGGTAGCCGATCTCTTCGGCGAAGGCCTGCGCGTCTTCGATAGATCCCACCGCTTTACTCTTGGGATAAGAAACTTGGATTTCATCTAAAGAACGATTGAACTTTTCGCGATCTTCTGTGTTACGGATGGTTTCGACCGGTGTACCCAGGACTTTTACACCATGTTTCTTTAAAATACCTTTATCATAAAGCTCCAGACCGCAATTCAATGCTGTCTGACCACCAAAACTGAGTAAAATACCGTCCGGTTTTTCTTTCTTTAGAATTTTTTCAACAAAATCAACAGTCACCGGTAATAAATATACTTTGTCTGCCAGATAATCGGAGGTTTGTATGGTTGCAATATTTGGATTGATCAGAATGGTTTTTACGCCTTCTTCTTTCAATGCCTTAATGGCTTGGGAACCGGAATAATCAAACTCCCCCGCTTCACCGATCTTGATGGCTGCAGAGCCTAAAATAACAACTTTTTTGATCTTTTTAATCATGTTTTTCCCTGATTAGAAACAGCGTTTGAATTCATCAAAAATAAATCCCGTGTCAACCGGACCGGGCATAGCTTCGGGATGGAACTGTGTAGATAGGATGGGCAAATTCTTATGCCACAATCCTTCATTCGTTCCATCGTTCAAATTTTCAAACCATGATATCCATCCTGTTGGAATAGTTTTGGTATCAACCGCATATCCGTGATTTTGGGTGGTCACATAAGCGCGTGAACTCAATCGATCAATGACCGGCTGATTCTGTGAACGGTGACCATATCCCAATTTATAGGTCTTTGCACCGGCCGTAAGCGCCAATAACTGATGTCCAAGACAAATACCCAGCATGGGTTTGCGTTCTTTCATGAATGCTTTGATCTTATCGGTCATGAATGTGTATTGAGCCGGATCACCGGGGCCACTTGAAAGAACGATACCGTCGTATTTAATATTTAAATAATCGTAATTGTAAGGCACTTGAATGACCTTAAAACCACGCTTGACTACATTGGCGATAATGCTGTTCTTGCAGCCAAAATCAAGAAGAAGAATGGTTCTGTCACCTTCTCCATGTTCTACGGGTTTTTTGATCGTGACTTTTTCGATCAAGAGATCT
>DAOVOB010000127.1 GCA_030629925.1 Fidelibacterota bacterium | reverse complement strand
GATTTATCTTCACCGATGACGAAAATGTGTCAGGCAATTCTTGTGAAGGGGTTCCCGTGATTGGGCATTTGGATGATATTTCTGAACTGATCAACAAATATCAGGTAAAACAACTTGTCATTGCCTTTGGAACAGATAAGCACAGTAAAGTATTAGATGTAATCAATAAAGTGGCTGATGCTCGAGTAGGAATTAAAATACTTCCTGATATGTATGATATTATTTCCGGTTTAGCACGCACACAACAAATTTATGGAATTCCTCTGATAGATATTAATCCCGGGATCATGCAACCATGGGAAAAATTTTTAAAGCGTGCTGCGGACATTTTTATTTCAGTTGTCGGGTTGATCATTTTCTTGCCCTTTGGATTGATCTTGTCACTTATGATCAGAATAGATTCACGCGGGCCAATATTCTATACCCAGGACAGGCTTGGACTTTACAGCAAACCTTTTCGAATTATTAAATATCGGAGTATGAAACATAATGTCCAAACAGCTGGTGAAAAAGTAATTTTAACAACAGAAAATGATATACGTGTGACACGGATCGGTCAATTTATTCGACGATTCAGGCTGGATGAAATACCACAGTTGATCAATGTTCTAAAGGGTAATATGAGCATTATCGGACCAAGACCCGATATGCCCAAGCTTACTGAGCAGTTAGAAAAACAGATTCCTCTTTATCGGCATCGCATGAAAGTTAAACCCGGTATCACGGGATGGGCTCAGATCTCTGTACCATATCCTCAAACCCTAGAAGAAGTAAAAGAAAAGTTCAATTGCGATATTTACTATATTGAAAACATGTCGCTAAAATTGGATCTTAAGATCATGTTGAACACGGTTGCGATCATGTTTTCGGGTTCGGGAACGTAAGAAAGTCGATGAAATGATAAGTCGATGGGTCGATATGTCGCCTGCCGGCCGTATCCGTCAGCTGACGGAGTAGGCTGGATGGGGCGGACTCAATCACCGATTCTTCCGGCAAATCTAAACCACTTACCCTCTAAGTTTCTTATTCTATTATTTTCTTGCCATTATACGTAATTAATGACTATATTTTTTACTGATGCGTATGAATATTAAAAAATTACATCTAACAGTCCTTACGATTTTATTGCTGGCCGGCAGCATGCTCTTTGCTTGGGATGGATTTAATTATGTGGTCGCAAATGAACATGATTCAGGTATTCGGGTAGATTGGCAGGCAAAAGATGAACACAGTGTAAGTTATTACGAGATTTACCGCTCTCGTTCGGATAGTGATATTTTAGATAAACGCGCTTCAGTTACTGCAGTGGGGGCTGGGGCTTCTTATACTTTTCAGGATAATAATATTTTCTCCAAGTCAACGGAAACCGGAGACTATAAATTCGATTATTATGTCCGTGCCATTATGAGAGACGGAAGCTATAAAAATTCCGATGTTGTACAGGTCTCTCTGACAAGTCTTGGTGTTACCCAACAAACATGGGGAAGCATTAAAGCAATGTTTAGATAGTATAGTTTTAAAAGAATAAAATAAATATTGAAGAGACGAAGCAATGCTTCGTCTTTGCTTTATTATCTCGAATTTTAAAGATATTTCCCATATATTCTTATTATGAAAAAATACGTTTTTACATTGATTATTATTGTGTTTATATCGACGACACTTACTGCAGAACCTATACAACCAATGAGCATCGCTCGCCTGAAGTACGATGGTGGTGGTGACTGGTACAGCAATTCCGGCTCGCTAGAAAATCTTATGCGTTTTATTGAAAAGAATTCAGAAATGGATATGGCAGAGCGTCAAGCGGTCGTTGAGCCGGGTTCACCTGAGCTATTTCAGTTTTCTTACCTATATATGAATGGTCATGGAAATATCCATTTTAGCAAAGAAGATGTGCGAAGGCTAAGACATTATCTCGAGAATGGGGGCTTCCTTCATGCCGATGATAATTATGGCATGGATCATTCTTTTCGTCGGGAAATGAAAAAGATCTTTCCGGATAAGGATTGGGTTGAACTTCCTTTTGATCATCCGGTCTATCATCAGAAATTTGATTTTCCCAAAGGGCTACCCAAGATCCATGAACATGATAATAAACCGGCGCAAGGATTAGGATTATTCCATCAGGGTAAACTGGTGGTTTTCTATAGCTATGAATGTGATCTTGGTGACGGTTGGGAAAATGTGGAAGTTCATGGAGATCCCGAAACACTAAGAAAAGCCGCTCTGCAGATGGGCTGCAATATATTCTTATATCATTTGAATCGATAAATAAGTGAACAAACAGAAACTACAATATTTTGCAAACATACTTAAGCATTATCGCCGGCAGGAAGCTAAAGATAAGCTTAAGCATATCGGGTTCTCATTTGTTATTCTTAATTCGGCTTATTTATTTCTTTGCTTATTTCTGGAAAGTATCTGGTATTTATCCCCGGGCGTGAAGGAGATCTTATGGTATCTGCTTTCGCTTAATACATTTTTCATTTTCAGAGTCATCAGTATCCTGATTCTTTCAATTTCCAATCATAGTAAAAATGAAGATGAATTTTTATTGCTCCATATCGGACAGCAGTTTCCTGATATAAACGATAAATTACTCAATCATTTCCAATTGTCTCAAATTGATAACCCTATAAGCAATTATGCTCTTGACGCATTTGTTAGGATGTATCCGGGCAACTACTATGAGCAAAGTTATCATGCCCAAGCAATAAAAAATAAACGAAAAATTGCCTTATCTCTGATAGGATGTTTGTGTGTATTGGCTATTATTTCATCATCGGCATCATCACGTTTTTTGCATATGAATAGAAGCTATGAGCCGGATCAAAAATATGACATCCTATTATCGCCAGCCGATACCAGTTTATATACTTATGATTCCCTAACGCTTCATATTCGACGCCTAGCTCCCGATAATTTCCCCGTTGAGGTTTACTCTGTCGACAGTACCATGGAAGCGCCTGAGCTATTGTTTCGCTCCCGTGACTCTGTTCTTAGCTATCCTATGGGACGTTTGAGTCACCCTGTCGTTTATTATGCCAGACTTCGACGACCAAATATATTTTATCCGAGAAAATTCATTGATACGGATACTTTAAATATTACCCTATTGCAGCGTCCCCGCATCAGATCACTTGATTTTGAAGTCAAATCACCTGATTATGCTAATATTTCCAATGCTTATTATCAGGGAAATGTGGATCGTATTTCCTGTCTTTATGGATCGGAGATCACCGTCGCTATTCGTTTATCCGATAACTTTGGTCCTTCATACTTGGTAAGTGAGCAAGATACTTTTAAAATGACCGTTTCCGGGAAGCAAAGTTCTATCTCTTGGGTGCCGAAGCAGTCACAAAACATTGAATTATTGCTTGTAAATAAAAAGGGAATAGCACTTGGATCAAGACCAAAATATAAAATTGTCCTCGAAGAGGATGCGGCTCCGATACTTTATTTGCATAGTCCTAAGCTTCAAGATGAACTCTTGCTGAACGAGGACCTACAACTACCTTATGTCGCACATCTTCAGGATGACTTCGCTATTTCTGATTTCACCGTAAATTACTCTATTCATTCCGAATATAGCTTTAGTTCGGATAGCTCAGTACAAACGGTCAAACTTCCTTTCGATAATGCCACGCGTTTGCAAACCCGTGCAGGTGTATGGGAGATCGATCAATTCATATCGCCGGGTTCAGAGATAAGATATTATTTTGAATTAAAAGATAATGACATTATCAGTGGTCCCAAAAGTGTTCGTTCATCTCTTTACTATGCCAAGTTTCCCAGTCTGGGTGACCTGTTTGCCCGTCAGGACGAAGCACAGGAAGAAACCATAGCCCAACTGGAAGAGGAGGTGCTTTCCACCGGAGAGATCGTTGAAGAGTTAGATGAGATCCGGAAGCAACTTCTTCAGGAAGGTGAATTGAATTGGGAAAACAAGACGGCACTTGAAGAAAACTTGAATGCACTTGAAAAAGCTCGTGAAGAACTGAAAGACATGCAATCCTCTATGGATGAGCAAAAGAAATTCATGGAAGAAAACTCACTGTTTTCCGATGATGTTATGAAAAGTTTTGAGCAGCTTCAGGAATTAATGAACGAACTTATTGATAATGAATTATTTGAATTAATGCAAAACATCCAGGATAAGCTTGAAAACAATGATATGTCTGATATGGAAGAAATTCTGGAAGACTTTTCGGAAAAAGCAAAGCGTTTTGAAGAAAGCCTGGAGCGTATGTTGGAAGTATTCAAGCGTATTCAGCAGGAACAGCGTCTTGAAGAACTTGGTAAGCAAATGAAAGAAACCCTGCGTGATCAGGAGAAGCTACTGGAAGAGGCAGATCATAAGTCAGTCGATGATCTTTCAGATCAACAAAAGAAGATCAGTGATGATACTAAGGCCTGGGAAAAATTGGGAGAAGAAACAGCTGATTTATTTAATGATAAAGAAAAAGAGGCCTTTGAAGAATTTCTAAAGAAAATGGAAGAAGCTGGAATTTCATCACATATGGATCAAGCCAGCGAGAATTACCGGCGATCCGACATGCAAGCAGGGCAGCAAAAAAGTCAAGACTCCCTAGATAAACTCTCATCCTTGGAAAGTGCTTTTTCACAGATGGGTTCCGCTATGATGCAACAACAAAAAGAGGAT
>DAOVOB010000166.1 GCA_030629925.1 Fidelibacterota bacterium | reverse complement strand
TTGGTGCATTATATGTTTTAATATCCAGTAATGAGACAAGATTGATCGTATCCCCTACTCCAACACCAATTTTATTTGCCAGAGATAGGCCCATGATGATCTCAGGATAAGATGTTTTGGCAAGATCGTCGGTTAGAAATTTCTTCTCCTGAAGATAAGGTTCTAATTTTAGTATTTTTTTATATTCATCGGGACGAATACCTTTTATAAATGCCAGCTGCTGATATTTTCCTGAATTTACCAGCATTTTTCTCTCAATACTGGGTGTAAGCGTTTTTATTCTTGTATCCTCTTTGATGGCATCATAGAGGTCGGTCCGATCTTGGTCGCTTATGTTCTTGATATAAAAAGTTAGATCCGGCGACATATCCTGAGTTCGGGTAAAAAGCATATCACGGAAACCGTTCATTACGGATAAAGCGGCAATAATGGAAAATGTCCCTAATAATGTACCTATTATCGTAATGATAGATGTCGTAGATATCATCCTGACCTTTTTCCGTGAGGAAAAATAGCGCCCTGCAATATAATTTATGTAGGACTTTTTACTCATAACGCAGAACCTCAACGGGTTTAATACTCGAAGCCTTCCGTGCCGGCAGAAATGTTGCGATCAATGATGTTAAAATACCAACTAGAATAATGATCAAAATCACATCCCAGGTAATTTCTATGGGTAAACGGTCAATAAAATAGACATCTGCAGATAGTTTGATCCAGGCGAAACGCATTTGTCCCCATTCCAGAATTTTTGAAATAAGTATGCCGATACCTATACCCATCAAGGATATGCTCAAGCCATCGATCATAAACTTTTGTCGAATATCCGAGGGTTTCATGCCCATGGATTTTAAAATGGCCGTATCACGTTCTTTAACAAGGACGATCATCACCAGTGTAGAAATAATATTCACCAATGCCACCAAAGCAATGATCCCAAAAGTAATAACAATAGGGGCTTTCTGTGTTTGTAACCACTTGAATAACATTATATTACGTTCTCTCCAAGTTACAGGTACAAAATGATAAGAACTGACCGTATTGATCCAATTGGAAATATCATCCGCAAGTAAAGGATCGCTGAGCAATAATTGATAACCACTGATAATATTTTCATTTCCATTTACTTCTGAAGCAAAACTCAAGGGTGCATAGGCATAATTAGCATCAAATTCTTTCATCCCGGTTGAAAAAATACCTGTTACGATCACATCATGCGATTTTATTGGATTGAAAAACGAGGGAACGCCATTGACAAAGAGAGCAGATATGGTATCGCCCACATCAACATTCAAATATTCAGCTGCTCCGTAGCCAAGATATATCCCTTTTATGGTTTCCATTTCGCGAAAATCTATGCCACCTTTGACATCTTTCTTGGAGCGATAAAGCATCTCACGAAAATCCGCTTCATTCATACATTCTATGATCACTCCTTCAGTTTCATCGCCTTTTCTTAACATCGTTTCAAGATTGACGTAAGGTACGATACGAGTAATATCCTTATTTTCGAGCAATTGCGCAACATACTCGCCATCGTATTCAATTTCGTTCTTGAAACTTTCTATACGAATATGTGATTCAAAGCCCGTAACTTTCTCTACCAGATTATTTTCAAAACCATGCAAAATACCCAATGTTACCGTTATAGCGATGGTCCCGATGATCAGCCCTAAAATCGCCAGAATACGAATAACCGGCACAAACTGATCAGAACGTTTGTGAAAGAGGGTACGCTCAGAGAGATAAAATAAAAATTTTAACATATTCTTTTATTGTTGAATTGTTGAACCGTTGAAATGTTGATCCTTCTCAACAATTAACCAGCTGATTCATCCTGTTATCTTGTCAAAAATAATAAAATCTTGTATATCGTGTTATCCTGTCAGAAAAATATCATGTCATTATTTTAAGATAATTTTTCGGATCGCATAGCAGGGAAAAGTAAGACATCTTTGATGCTTGTCTGGCCGGTAAATAACATGATCACACGGTCAAAACCAATTCCCACCCCGCCTGTCGGTGGCATACCGGTTTCGATGGCCTGGATAAAATCTTCATCAAAGGCTTGAGCTTCATCGTCACCTTCTACTCTCAAGCGATCCTGCCCTTCAAGGCGTTCACGCTGATCAATAGGGTCGTTCAATTCAGAAAAGGCATTTGCATATTCTGAAGAACAGATAAAGAGTTCAAATCTTTCAACGAATCGTTCATCGCCTTTCCGGTCGACCTTTGCCAAAGGTGAGATCGCTTTAGGGTAATCGATCACAAAGGTCGGTTGAATAAGTTTCGGCTCAATATATTCATCAAATAATTTATCGAGGAACTGACCATAATTCCATTTAGGATCAAATTCTTTTTTGTTTTTTTGGTACCAATCAGCGAAATCTTTTTCAGTAAACGCCGCAATATCTATCTTCAGGTATTCTGTAAAGAGATCAGCCATGGATTTACGTTCAAAAGGTTTTGAGAAATCAATTTTTTCGCCGCGATATTCCACGATCATACTACCCATGAGTTCGGCGATGGCTTTAAAATACTCTTCAACAAAATCCATCATATAAAAATAATCAACATAGGCTTCATAGAATTCAATAGCTGTAAATTCAGGATTGTGGCTTCTATCCATGCCTTCATTCCTGAAATTACGAGAGAATTCATAGACTTTTTCAAAGCCGCCAACGATCAAACGTTTGAGGTAAAGTTCATCTGCAATTCGCAAATAGAGGTCTTGATCCAGACTATTGTGATGAGTCACGAAGGGTCTTGCATTTGCACCGCCATAGAGAGCTTGCAAAATCGGTGTTTCCACTTCGAGATAACCACGGTCATCAAAGAATTTTCGGGTAGCGCGTGTAATAGCGGCTCTCTTCACAAAAGTATCTTTAACTTCCGGATTCACGATAAGATCAAGATAGCGTTTACGATAACGTAATTCTTTATCGGTAAAAGCATCGTAAACTACACCGTCTTTTTCTTTTACGATAGGTAAAGGACGAATATTCTTCGTCAGAAGGGTCAAAGAAGTTGCCTTAACGGTGGTTTCACCGGTACGGGTCTTCATTACGATCCCTTTAACTCCGATTATATCACCGATATCAAGTAATTTAAACATCACATATGACTCTTCGCCGATGTCATTTTTTGAGATATAAAGCTGAATTCGGCCTTCGGCATCCTGAAGATGTGCGAAACTGGCCTTACCCATGCGGCGTATATTCATTAAACGACCGGCAACAGAAACTGTTTTTTCTTCCAGTTCGTCATAATTGTCCAGTACCACTTTACTTTTATGGGTCACAGTGTAAGAATAAGGAAAAGGCTCAAATCCCATTTCCTTGATCTTCGCGATCTTTTCCTTGCGTTGTTCAAGAATATTTTCCAGCGTTGAATGCGTTTCATTCATATTTTGTTCGGTCATGTACCATCCTTTTAATATCTGAGTAATGTAAGAGATTTTTAGGCAAAATGAAATAAGATTGAGACTCAAGATTATGAATTATGAATAGAGGATACCATGTCATTTTGGAAAGATGGCCAGTAGCTATTAAAATCAAAATGCATGTCATCCCGGAAAGATAGCCAGCGGCTATCTTATCCGGGATCTCATTTATTAATCACTCCATTTTATTTGTGAGCAAGGCTATTATTTAGATCCCGGATAAACTTGCTTTGGCAAGTTTTCCGGGATGACATAGTGCTGATTGTCCGGGATGACATTCTAAAATAATTTTTATTAATTCTCCAAGTAAGTTTTCGTATATTGCACATTAAAATTTAAACGGGACTAAAAAGGGAAATCTTATGGAGAAAAAGAAATCAATGCTTGAAATTACTATTAAGTCAGTAATTCTTGGTATTCTACTTTCAATTATTCTGGCAGCTGCCAATGCGTATTTGGGTCTGTTTGCTGGTATGACGGTCAGCGCATCCATACCGGCCGCTGTGATCTCGATGGGTGTTTTACGCCTCTTCCGCAAATCCAGCATTCTGGAAAATAATATTGTTCAAACTGCCGCTTCAGCCGGCGAATCTCTTGCAGCCGGTGTG
>DAOVOB010000032.1 GCA_030629925.1 Fidelibacterota bacterium | reverse complement strand
TTTGATCAGATACCACTTGATAAAGTTTCAACCAGTATGACCATTAATGCTCCGGCATCGGTTTTACTTGCAATGTATATGGTCGTTGCAGAAAAACAGGGTGTAAGTTCAGATAAATTGACCGGTACCATCCAAAATGATATTTTAAAAGAATATATTGCTCGTGGAACTTATATTTTCCCTCCCAAAGCATCTATGCGACTTGTGACGGATACCTTTGAATATTGTTCAAAAAATATCCCAAAGTGGAATACTATCTCAATATCAGGATATCATATTCGTGAAGCCGGTTCGACGGCAGCTCAGGAGATTGGATTTACACTGGCTGATGGAATTGCCTATACAGAAGCAGCTTTGAAGGCAGGAATGGATATTGATGCATTTGCCGGTCGCTTATCATTCTTTTTTAATGCTCACAATAATCTTTTTGAAGAAGTTGCAAAATTTCGTGCCGCACGCCGTCTATGGGCAAAGATCATGCTAGAACGTTTTGGCGCAAAGAAAGCAAAATCCCTGATGCTACGTTTTCACACTCAAACAGGGGGCTCAACTTTGACTGCTCAGCAACCGGA
Source organism: Fidelibacterota bacterium (assembly GCA_030629925.1). Lineage (GTDB taxonomy): Bacteria > Fidelibacterota > Fidelibacteria > Fidelibacterales > Fidelibacteraceae > M50B103. The sequence continues at coordinate 8,490 of DAOVOB010000032.1, read as the reverse complement.
TAATAATATTGTTCGTGTAGCAATTCAGGCCTTATCAGCTGTGTTGGGTGGAACTCAAAGCTTACATACCAACAGTAAAGAAGAAGCTCTTGCTTTGCCTGCGGAAGAATCTGTCCGTATCGCTTTACGCACTCAGCAAGTTATTGCATATGAAAGTGGTGTTACTCAAACGATAGATCCTCTTGCAGGGTCATATTTTGTTGAAGCACTCACTGATAAACTAGAAGCTGAAGCACAAGCATATATAGAAAAGATCAATGAGCTTGGCGGTATGTCCATGGCCATCGAGCAAGGCTATGTGCAGCGTGAGATACAACGTGAAGCATATCGCACACAAAAAGAGATCGAAAATAATGAATGTGTTATCGTTGGGCTAAATAAATTTTCGATTAAAGAAGATGCTCCTAAGAACCTCTTGCGTGTTGACAGAAGAATACAGCAGGAGCAAATCAAACGCATCGAGGACTTAAAATCACGTCGTGATAACAATGAAGTAAAGAAAAGCCTGGAAAAACTGAAAATAGCATGTCAAGGAAATGATAGCCTTATGCCATATATTGTTGCTTCAGTTCGGATTTATGCAACTCTCGGTGAGATATGCAATGTTATGCGGGATGTCTTTGGCGAATATAAAGAAAATATCGTGGTGTAGGAGAAAAAAACATGGTTAAAAAAATATCACATATCGGTATAGCGGTTGAATCTCTTGAAGAACAGATCCCGTATTATCGTGATGTCTTGGGATTGAAATTTGTGGCAACTGAAACAGTAGAAGATCAAATGGTAAGAGTTGCTTTTTTTGATGTTGGCGATACTCGCATTGAATTACTTGAAGCGACAGATGAAAATAGTCCAATAGCGAAATTTATTGCAAAAAAGGGTCAGGGTGTTCACCACATGGCTTATCAAGTTGATGATTGTAAAATGGCAATTAATCAAATGGATGGAAAAGGTATGCGATTGATAGATACGGAACCCAGAATGGGAGCTGGAGGACATAAGATAGCATTTTTACACCCAAAATCAACTTTCGGGATATTAACTGAACTTACAGAAGAACATGAGTAATGGGGCAATAGGAGAGAATATGAATGAATTAAAGCATTTGCAGGAAATGCGCAGGGAATCTCACATGGGTGGTGGTAGAGATCGGATAGAAAAACAGCATGAAAAAGGAAAAATGACGGCAAGAGAGAGAATTAAAGAATTGCTTGATCATGATTCATTTGAAGAATTTGATACATTTGTAAAACATCGTTGTACAGATTTTGAAATGGATAAAAAACATTTTCTGGGAGATGGTGTTGTCACCGGTTGCGGTACGATAGATGGTCGTTTGGTTTATGTTTTTGCTCAGGATTTCACAGTTTTTGGTGGAAGTTTGAGTGAAACAGTTGCCGCTAAGATCGTAAAAGTACAAGACATGGCCATGAAAATGGGTGCACCTATCATTGGATTAAATGACTCGGGCGGTGCCCGAATTCAAGAAGGTGTCCTCGCTCTTGGTGGCTATGGCGATATATTTCAAAAAAATGTTGAAGCGTCAGGTGTTATTCCTCAAATATCGGGTATTTTAGGTCCCTGTGCGGGCGGTGCCGTTTATAGTCCTGCTATAACAGATTTTGTAGTAATGGTTGAAAATACATCCTATATGTTCATTACCGGACCTAAGGTCGTGGAAGCTGTTACAAACGAGAAGGTCAACGAAGAACAATTAGGTGGTGCAATGGTCCATGCGGCTAAGTCCGGTGTTGCTCATTTCGCTGCTGAAGATGAGAAAGAAGCCATACAGTTGATACGGAAGCTGATTTCCTTCATGCCTTCGAATAATATGGAAGAAACACCGATTCATAGTACAAACGATAAGATCAATCGTCATTCAGATATTTTAAATGATATTATCCCTGAAGCACCCAATTTACCTTATGATATGAAAGAGATCATTTATGAACTTGTCGATGATCAGGAATTTCTTGAAGTCTCAAGACATTACGCTCCGAATATTATAATTGGGTATGGTCGTTTAAACGGTAGAACTGTTGGTGTTGTAGCAAATCAACCCAGCTACCTTGCGGGTGTCCTTGATATTAAAGCAAGTATTAAAGCAGCAAGATTTGTTCGTTTTTGTGATGCTTTTAATATTCCGCTGCTTACCCTTGTGGATGTACCGGGATTTCTTCCGGGCACGGCACAGGAATACGGTGGTATTATTAATCATGGTGCTAAACTGATTTATGCTTATGCAGAAGCAACGGTACCCAAAGTAACGGTTATTACACGGAAATCTTATGGTGGTGCCTACATTGTCATGAGCAGTAAGCATCTTAATGGAGATATCAATTATTCATGGCCCAAAGGTGAAATTGCGGTAATGGGTGCTGATGGTGCTGTCAATGTGCTTTTTCGTAGAGAATTAATGAATGATAAAGAAGGCAAGCGTAAAGAAGAGCTTTTAAATGAATACCGTGAAAAGTTTGCAAATCCATACGTTGCCGCGGAACATGGTTATATTGATGATGTTATTGAGCCTAAAAATACTCGTTTTAGAATTATTCGCGCATTCGAAATGCTTGCGACAAAGCGAATGAACAATCCAATGAAAAAACATGGGAATATACCTTTGTAAGGGGAAGTCTATGAAAAAGTATTTATTTGCCCTTTTATTAACGGTTTCACCCTTACTGATATTTGCAGTGGGTATACCCGATGAAAATAAAAAAATGATCTTAACAATAACAGCAGTTGGTATTACTATCGTGTTATTGGCTTTAACCATTGTCTCCGTCAGTGTGGCGTTAATGTCAAAAGGCATAAATCTGTCAGACAATAGAGACAGTAAAAAAGTTAAAAAAATAAAAGAAGCAATTATGTCAGATGATGATGATCGAGCTATTGCAATTACAGTTGCTTTACATCTTGAAAAAATTGCTTTGAATGAAGAAGAGAAGGCGATCTTGACAATTCAAAAAGTCATAAAGCCATTTTCAGGTTGGAATAATAAGGCGCATGGAATGCGTACACCAAGATTTAGAAACATATAGGTGAAGAATGAAATCATATAAAATAAAGGTCAACAACAAAGATTATAAAATTGATATTGAATCAATTACCGATAATAAAGCAGATGTATTGTGTAACGAAAAAAGATATGAAGTGATCTTTGAAGAATCTTTTGTACCGACAAAGACTCCTGTTCTCGCTAGAAAAGCGGCTGTTCCGATGGCTGATACTGCCAAAACACATAGTAGAGCAGATCACGCAGCAGCAAATGTGATCAAGGCACCTATTCCGGGATTGATCACGGAAGTTCTTGTTAATGCAGGTGATAAAGTCACGAGTGGTGATATTGTAGCTAAAATGGAAGCTATGAAGATGGAGAACAATATTTTGGCGTCTTCAGATGGAAAAATTAAGCACGTCGCTATCAAAGTAGGTGATTCGGTGCTTGAAGGTGATGTGTTGATAGATCTGGAGGATGCATGAACATTTTAAATGATTTTATTTCATATTCAGGATTTGCAAATGTAACATGGGGTCATATTGTTATGATCCTTCTTGGTTGTGTCTTGATATATCTTGGAATTGCAAAATCATATGAACCACTTTTACTTGTTCCTATCGGTTTTGGGATATTAATGGGTAATATCCCGTTCATGCAAGATGCTGGTATGCAATTAGGCATCTATGAAGACGGATCCGTGTTGAATTACTTATATTTTGGTGTGATCAAGGGTATTTATCCACCTCTTATCTTTTTGGGAATAGGTGCCATGACGGATTTTTCTGCACTTCTGTCCAATCCCAAAATGATTCTACTGGGAGCAGCAGCTCAAATAGGTATTTTTCTCACATTTTTGGGCGCAAGTTGGTTGGGTTTTACTCCCATGGAAGCGGGAGCCATTGGTATTATTGGTGGAGCTGATGGACCGACGGCAATTTTTCTTTCTTCTCGATTAGCTCCTCATTTAATGGGTGTGATTGCTATTTCTGCGTACTCATATATGGCATTGGTACCAATTTTGCAGCCACCTGTCATGAAGCTGTTGACGACCCCAAAAGAACGTTTGATAAAAATGAAACCGGTACGAAATGTACCCAAAGTGGAAAAAATACTTTTTCCGATCATTGGTTTCTTGTTAACTGCTTTTATAGCGCCAACAGCCCTACCGCTTTTAGGAATGTTATTTTTTGGTAACCTATTAAAAGAATCGGGTGTAACGGATCGTTTAGCCGATACAGCAAAGAACGGGTTGATTAATACGGTGACAATTTTATTGGGATTGACCGTAGGCGCTTCAACTCAAGCAACCACATTTTTAACATGGCAAGCTGTTGGCATTTTCGCTTTAGGAGCACTTTCTTTTATTGTCGCTACGGCGGGTGGTGTGCTTTTTGCTAAGTTTATGAACCTGTTCATTAAAAATGGTAATAAGATCAATCCACTTTGTGGCGCTGCCGGTGTAAGTGCGGTACCCGATTCAGCTCGTGTAGTACAGCAAGTTGGATTGGAGTATGATAAAACAAATTATTTGTTAATGCATGCTATGGGGCCAAATGTTGCGGGAGTTATTGGTTCCGCGGTTGGCGCCGGTATTCTATTGGCAGTTTTGGGTTAAAGGTAAATTATGCAACGACTAGTTGATATACATAACCATATTATCTTTAATGTGGATGATGGTCCGGGGACTTTAGAACAATCTATGGACATGATGCGTCAGGCGGTCAAACATGGATTAACAGATATTGTCGCCACTCCTCATCAATTGGAAAATGATCAGGTATCAGTACATCATGAAAGGCAAAATAAGGTTATTGAAAATTTTAATCGCCTTAAAGACGAAGTAAAAAAAGAGAAATTACCCTTAAATCTATACTTGGGTAGCGAGCTATACTATACAACTTATGTTGTCAATGCACCTAAGATCCCTTTTTATACATATGAAGATAAAAAAAAATATGCTCTAATAGAATTTTCTCTAAATTGGCATCCCGAAGGATATAAAGAAGTATTTTATGAATTGATACAAAACGGGATCACCCCGATCCTTGCACATCCGGCACGATATAGTTATTTTTGGGAGATCGTTGATGATATTATCGACCTAGTAAAAATGGGTACTTTGATACAGATCAATGCCGGTAGTTTACTGGGTTATCAGGGAACACAAGCACGTTTTCTGTCTGAAATGCTCTTGCGTGAAGGATTGGTACATGTGATCGCTAGTGATGCGCACAGAGCAAGACGGGCGATCGGTTTTAATATGCCAAGGGCAGCTGAAACTTTTAAGGTGAAATATCCTCATATCGATTTTGAGGCACTGACTTCAGCAAATCCATGGAAAATAGTTCAAGGTGAAACATTAGATATTGATGACGAGCCATGTTATAAATTCGACAAGAAGAAGCAATATAAACTTTGGAAACGATTTTACTTTATACATGATGTCTTAGGCATAGACAACAAAATAAAGAGAAAACGAAAAAAATAACGCGCTATATTTAGGCATTTCATGAAAATAAAACAACATGTATCACATTCTGTTTTTCAGGAAAATACCTACTTTCTATCTAAGAATGATCAGGTATTAATCATTGATCCCGGTGATGATCCAAGCTTGCTCATAGATGAAATAAATAAAAGCAAATATAAAGTTCAGGCGGTTCTGGCGACACATGGTCATGTAGATCATATACTTGCAGCTGCTAGGATATGTGAAAGATATTCTTGCCCTTTCATTATGAGTACGTATGATCAGGAAATCATGAATAATCTAGAGCTTACTTGTACAGGTTTTGGAATGAAATATTTTGGAACTCCAAAAATAGATAAAGATATTGCCTATGAGAGCGAACTGCAGCTCGGTGATTTTTCATTGAAAATACTTCATACTCCCGGACATACAGAAGGGGGTGTTTGCTTTTTAATTGAAAATATTCTCTTTAGTGGAGATACATTATTTCATCGTTCAGTGGGGAGAACGGATCTTCCCGGTGGTGATCATGGCAAACTATTGCGTTCAATTAAAGATGTTCTGTATGCTTTACCCGATGAAACAATCGTTTATCCCGGGCACATGGATACAACAACAATTGGTGAAGAAAAGAAACATAATCCTTTTCTTATATTATAAATGGAATTAGGAGCAGTTTATGGACAAAATACTGATTATAGGTGCAGGTGGACAAATAGGTACGGAATTGACGACATACTTGAGAAAAGAGTATGGAGAAAAAAATGTGATTGCTTCAGATATTAGGGCAACGCTTCATGATGATCTTATGGAAAGCGGTCCTTTTATTCGAATGGATGCTATGGATAGTCGTCAGGTATACCAGGTCATTCAAAAAGAAAAAGTCAAACAAGTCTATTTTTTAGCAGCTATCCTTTCAGCCGTTTGTGAAAAAAACCCCGAAATGGCCTGGGATATAAATATGGGCACAATGAACTCTGTTTTGCGTGTTGCAAAGGAATTAAAATTTAAGATGTTTGTTCCCAGTTCCATTGGCGCCTTCGGTAAAACAACACCAAAAGATCAAACCAAGCAAGAAACTATTCAACGGCCAAACAGCATTTACGGAGTCACTAAAGTGGCCGGTGAGCTTCTCTGTGATTATTATCATGACAGATATGGCATAGATGTTCGCGGTGTGCGCTACCCTGGAATTATTTCAAATGTAGTTCCGCCGGGTGGGGGGACTACAGATTATGCCGTGGATATTTACCATAAAGCTATAAAATTTAACAAATATACCTGTTATCTTAAAGAGGATACATATCTTGATATGATGTATATGCCCGATGCTATAAAAGCAGCAGTGACTTTGATGGAGGCGGGGCATGATTCTCTTAGATATCATAATTCATACAATGTTGGCTCTATGAGTTTTTCACCCAAGATCCAAGCTGATGAAATTAAGAAACATTTACCGAATTTTAAGATCAATTACAAAGTAGATCCCGTTAGGCAAAGTATTGCCGATTCCTGGCCGAACTCTATGGATGATTCAGCTGCAAGAGAGGATTGGGGATGGGAGCCGGACTATAATCTTGAAAGCATGACAAATGATATGATAAAAGTTCTTAGTGAACGTTTTGCACGGAGAAATAAAGATGAAGAAACTAAATAAAGCTTTAGCGGAATATACTCAAAACCTGTTAGACTCAGGCAGAGCTAAGGGTAAAGAACAGATCGTAACAAAAGTGATCAGATCTCATGAACCAAATGGGCCACGATATCTTTTAGAGGGATCCGAGATCGAATATATTAAAATGAATAGCAATTCTTATCTTGGATTGAGCATGCACCCGGAAGTAGTGGAAGCGGAAGAAAACGCAACCCGTAATTTTGGCGTAGGACCCGGGGCTGTTCGTTTTATCAGTGGAAGTTACAGAGAACATATTGATCTCGAAAAAACATTGGCAAATTTCCATGCTCGTGAAGCGGCCATGATCTTCTCATCGGCCTATGTCACCAGTTTAGGTGTGATCTCTTCTTTAACGACAGTTGAAACTGTAGTAATCTCTGATGCACTAAACCATAATTGCATTATCAATGCAATGCGAATGTCACGCCCGGCTGTTAAAATGATCTACGCTCATAATAATGTAGAAGATCTCGAACAAAAGCTAAAAGAAGCAATTGGCAAAGGCAAACGCTGTATCGTGATCACTGATGGTATATTTAGTATGAGAGGTGATCATGCACCCCTTAATAAGATAAAAGCCTGTTGTGAGGCTTATGAGGGCGATTTTGAGGAAGGTGTAGCACTTATTGTGGATGATTCGCATGGGGTAGGCGCTTGTGGCATTAATGGCAGAGGTACGGAAGAATTAACAAATGCAAGAGCCGATGTATTAATTGGAACCTTAGGAAAAGCTTTCGGTGTTAATGGGGGATACGTAACGGGAAGTCACGAATTGATCAACTTTTTACGCGAATCTGCTCCTACCTATATCTATTCAAACCCTATTACCGTATCCGAATCGGCAGCAGCCAAAAAAAGTATAGAGATATGTGATAGTCCTGAAGGCAAAGAACGACTTAAACATTTAAAAGATATGACAACCCGTTTCAGAGATGGCTTGACAAATTTGGGCTTGGAAACTATTCCCGGAGAGCATCCCGTGGTTCCGCTAATGGTGCGCGACACACAAAAGACGGCAAATATTGTTCTGCATTTGAGAGATAATGGTGTTCTTGCAACCGGATTGAATTTTCCAGTCGTTCCTAAGGGTGAAGAAGAGATCCGCTTTCAGGTTTGCGCTGATCATACTGTAGCAGATATTGATCGGGTGCTTGAAATATTAAAACATTTTTTGGAGTAAATGATATATGATACAGATAGTAGATAAGTACATAAAAGAACGCTATAAGGATAATTACCAGCAAGTGCGTAATGAAGCACGCTTGGCTTTAAAGACATTGATAGCAAGAAACGGAAAGGGAAATGATTTTCTAGGTTGGCTGGATTTGCCGGATCAAACGCCCG
>DAOVOB010000046.1 GCA_030629925.1 Fidelibacterota bacterium | reverse complement strand
GAAAGAATAGTAGTAGATGTTGAAAAAGACAATATAAATGCCATGCGTTTTTACAAAAATTCAGCTTATAAAATTCTAGAGGAATTTTCAGTATCTCTCCAAAAAACCAAGATCATAAATTTTTACAGAATAACAAAAGAATTGAAGAGCTAATATTTAATATGAAACAGAATTTTTTACCGGATGAACAACAATTGCGCCATGATCTGGGTATACCTGATGATGCCAAGCAGATACTTATATTTTCCGAATCAAGTCATTGGGATCCTAATTGGCTGTTTACGGCCGAAGAATATTTCCAACGTTTTGTTCGCCATAATCTCGATCAGGCTATTGAGGAATTGTTGCGCGAACCACGGCGCATTTATTCGATTGAATGTATATTCTTTTTACGTCGTTATTGGGATCGTTATCCTGAACAGCAGGAAAATATTCGCAAATTGATCAATAATGGACGTTTGCGCCTAAGCGGCAGCGGCGTAACTACAGCAGATACTTTATTACCCGATACGGAAGCAATTTTGCGTGATTTTCTTATTGGTCAGGAATGGCTACGTGCGAACGGCATGGAACAAGAACCAAAACTGGCATATTTTACAGATAGTTTTGGATGCACACCAAACCTTCCCTCGCTATTGAACGCAGCCGGTTTTGATCGTACCGCTATTACGCGTATTGATGGAATGTATTTTATGGGTTGTGATCTGGAATTATCGAAGCATTTTCCCCGGCCGGGATCAAGTGCAGAACGCTTGCTTGAGCAAGAACGCAGTCTTGATTTTGTTTGGCGTGACCAAAATGACGCGCAGGTGTTATGTCACTGGAATGCTTTTACGTATGGACAGGGAGACCTGCTTTCTTTTGCCGGTGTAAGTCGCGTTTATCTTGCTCGGCTTGCCGTTTCCTTACGGACCGATCGCCATATTGCACGTCGTGTAAAAAAGTATGTTTCACAACTTGCGCCCTATAGTCGCACATCCTATATGCTATGTCCCATAGGCTTTGATTTTGTGGAACCAATCCCTGATATTATAGCTTTGCTTGACCGATATAATAAAAATCATTATCCGACGACCGGCATTTGGGTTCTTAATGCAGGGTTGGACGATTATCTTGCCTTGATTGAACATTATCAGGATAAATTGCCTGTATTGGGACTTGATCCCAATCCCTACTGGACGGGTTTTTACACTGCACGCCCTGTACTTAAGCAACGTTGTCGTAATTTGACCAATGATCTATTGCTGGCTGAAAAATTGTCTTTTTTGCCCGAAAATCTCGGGACAGATAAGACCGTATCACAGAAACTGGAAGATCCCTGGTGGCAGGCAGTTGTTTCAAACCATCATGATTTTATTACCGGAACCTCCCCGGATAAGGTTGTTGAAGAAGAACAAATCCCTTGGCTTATGCAGGCTGATAAATCGGTAAATGTAGTTATTGATCGCCTTATTTCCGCCTTGCCTGTATCTGATGTGACAGAAAAACCATCCAAATCATTAACTTGGAATCGAAAAAACAATAAAATTCAAATCAAAACAGCGCTCTATGATATTGAGCTGGATGAAGATGTCGGTGGGGCAATTGTCAAATTGCGATCTCAGGATACGCAAACACCTTTATTGACGGATATCTCGAATGATTTGGTCACTTATTGTGATTCAGGTGGTTTATGGCGCATGGGACTCGAATTTCCAGGAGGTATTTGGAAGGAATCTATGCGTGCCGGCAATAGATCAATTCCAATTCAGATACAGGAACACGATAGGGATTTAGAGATTATTAGCAGTGTCGAACTTAATGGCGAAACGATTCAACGCAGGATATGGTTTAACAACGATTCGCCGCTAATTCACTTTCGTATCGAAGGAAAAGCTGCTGAGGGATATTCTGTCACCGTTCGTTTTGCCACAGGCATTTCTTCAAGTAATTTACAGATGGATACGCCCGGTGGAATTGTTGCTCGCCCGCCGCAAAAAATATATGACCCCACTTTCTGGCCGCTACATCATTTTGTTCATTTACAGGATGATAATACCGGACGGGGGATCGCTGTTTTGCAATCAATGCCCGGAGCAATTTCGTATCGTTCCGATGGGCAGCTTGAGCTTATTGCGATGCGCAATGCCACTCGGGAAAAAGTATTTGGTGTGATTGGTATTCCCGGAAATCCGGCCAGTGGTCACGAACAGGAAAGCTATGCCTATGAATTTGCACTTCTAATGACTCAAAACGGCGATTGGCAGGATAACAAGATCCATCTTATGGCAAAGGACAGTCCATGGAATAATTCCAAGAATATTGCCCTGCATACACTTACTGATTCTGTTATCACATGTGACCATCCCGATGTCCGGATAACAGTAATAAAGTCGGCCTCGCGGGGGGCGGGGATAATTGTCCGTTTGTATACCCCGATTGTTCCGACACTACCGGTTTTGCTTACGACCCCTCATTTTAAAGTAAAAACAGCCTTTCTCTGTGATGCTCGAGAGCGTGATTTGAAAGTATTGGAACTGGAGAATAACAGAGTTCGGGTAACAATGCCCGGGACAATTGCTACAATAAGATTGCTACAAAATTAGATTAAATGGAATTTCACTTACCTTAACGATTTTAGAATTTTGAAGTAAATATTCACTTCGTAAATCTAAAATTTATCTTACGAATCCGCTAGTTGGCGGAGTAGTAAGATTAACATTCCTTGTTCAATATTCAGTTAGGAGCCAGAAGCTATAAAAGATAAACCCTTCTTTGTCGTGGCTGCTTTGATATTGGAGGTTTTTAGGTGACAGGTGAAGAAGTTAATATTTGGTAACATAGGTTACGGATTATGACACCACATTTTCTTATTTTTATGTTGAAAATTGAAAAATCAATGAGATTGATTGCACAAACACAAAGAAAAGTATATGATCCAAATGAAAAAGAGAAATAAACAGTTACCGGATAAATAAGAGAGGATAAAAAACCATTGTGGTATCTGTTATGATATTTTATATTGAAAAAAATTAAAGAAAGAAGGTAATCTATGAGTGAATTGATCAATAATTCAATAAAAAGAAAAGCTAAACTAAAAGAACTTATTTTAAAGTTACATGATGGCGAATCTGAAGCCGATGTACGTCAGGAATTGATCGAGGCCCTAACAGATATTCCCTATGGTGATGTCGTTGAAGTTGAACAGGAATTGATCGCTGAAGGGCTTCCAGAGGAAGAGATATTAAAACTTTGCGATATCCATTCTGCCGTTTTACATGGTAAGGTCGATCTGTCAGGTGCTAAGGAGACCCCCGAAGGTCACCCCATCGATGTGATGAAAAAAGAAAATATTGAACTGAAAAAAGTGACCGCTCAGATCCGCGCGCTTCTTGAAAAGATCAGCAGATCAGGTGAAGAAGATGTGGCAAAGGACATCCTTGGACTTAGAGCTCTGTTCAACCAGCTTTTTGATGCAGATAAGCACTACCAACGGAAAGAATATTTGATCTTCCCTTATCTTGAATCCAAAGGCATTACAGGACCTCCTAAAGTGTTATGGGGAAAAGATGATGAGATCCGTGAGTTGCTTAAAGGCGCTATTGAGTTACTTCAAGTTGAGGGAATTACAGTCAAAGAACTCATTGCTTCAGCCGAGATGATCCTTTTACCTGCCGCACAGGGAATTGATGATATGGTGATCAAAGAAGAAGAGATCCTCTTTCCGATGTCGCTTGATAACATTAGTGATGGCGAATGGTATGAGATCTCCAAACAATCTCTAGAGATCGGTTATTGCTTGTATGATCCCCAAGTTGACTGGCGCCCCGAGGGCGTTGCTGAGGAATCCATCAATGAAATGCAGCAGAGTGGTGGACAGATCCAATTGCCATCTGGCGGATTTAACGTTGAAGAATTGTTGGCTATCCTGAACCACCTGCCGGTGGATATGACCTTTGTAGACAGGAATGATAAGGTAAAGTACTTCTCACAGGGTGCCGAAAGGGTATTCCAACGCAATCGTGCCATCCTGAATCGTGATGTCCGTTTATGTCACCCACCTGCATCTGCACATATCGTTGATAAGATCGTTGCAGATTTCAAGAGCGGTAAAGAAAGTCGCGCTCCTTTTTGGATCAATATGGGCGGCAAGATGATTCATATCGAATACTTTGCACTCAGGAACGATAAAGGTGAATATCTTGGGACGCTTGAAGTCTCCCATAATGTGAACGTTTATCGTGAACTAGAGGGTGAACAACGCATTTTATCTTACAAATAAGGGATGATACCATGATCATTACACCAAAATCCAAATTAATGCAAGTGCTGGATGCTTTTCCAGAGCTAGAGGAGATACTGATCTCCTATATTCCGGCGTTTAAGGATCTCAAGAACCCGATATTAAGAAAAACCATTGCAAAGATCGCGACCATGCAGCAGGTTGCTGCAATAGGACACATAAAAGTAGAGGATTTAATTAACATGTTACGCAAACTAGTCGGACAAGATTGTATAGAAAGTTCAGATGATTTTAAAGTCAATCGGGATCAACCCGAGTGGTACAAAAACGAAAAAGTGACTAAAAGCTTTGATGCCCGTGATATGCTGGCACAAGGCGAACATCCCGTTAATCAGGTGATCAGTGATTTGAGTGAAATTGGATCTGCAGAGATCTATGAACTCATTGCATCCTTCCTCCCCGTACCTTTGATCGAAAAAGGGACCAGTCTGGGCTTTGAGCATTGGGTGAAAGAAAGCAATGAGGGTCTTGTGAAGGTATATTTTTATAAAAAATAAGCGAAAGTCTGCGTACTGAATATAAAAGTAGGAGCTCCATTGAGAGCTCCTTTTTTTATTTCACTAATATCTTTAACTTTTTCACTACTTGCATGTGTCTTAATATCGGGATAACTTAATACTATATGTTAAAGGAGAAAGCTATGTTAAGTTTGTTAAAGCGTTTTAGGGCTTTGAAGATTGGTTTGTCACTTCTGCTATTTTCGGGTTTTGTTTTTGCTCAAGAGCTTCAAATAAGCCCCGATGAACTTGAATTAACAGTTGGAGATATAATTCAATTGGAAGCCGTGTATGTTGATTCGAATGAAGCCGAACATGACACAACAGCAACGTGGTCGGTTGATTCGCATCAATTGGCGTCAATCAACACAAAAGGATTGCTTGTTGCAAAGAATGAAGGCGAAGGTCTTGTGATTGCCACCTTGGGCGAGCTGAGCGATACGGTCAATATAATCGTTGAAGCCGATAGTGATTACGGTAAGCTGCCTAAAGTAGAGATCGCAGAGAACGATTTGGAAATGTTCGTCGGAGATTCGCTGCAATATACAGTCGTTTACATTGATACGAATGAAGTGATGACGGATACGGTCGGCATTTGGTCCATGCAACCGGATTCTTTGGGCAGTATCGACAGTACGGGTTTGTTCATAGCTGAACGGCCCGGGGAATGTATGATCGAAGTAAATGTGGATACACTGAACGCATGGGTCTATGCAAGAATATACCCCATTGTTGATCCAGAGGATAATGAAGATTACAATGGTTTGGTCATGTTGCCGAGAGACACTATCGTAACCCTTGGCGAACAAGTACAATTTGCCGTTTATTACAGAACCGATAGTGGAGAACCGGGTAAACTTGCCGATAGCACTTATATATGGAGTCTGGAAGGCATGCCGGTTGGCAGTATTTCCCAAGCAGGCGTATTTGATGCCACAGCTTTTGGTTACGCTATAGTAAAAGCCGAAGTTGGCGATGTGGGTGCCAGTGCGCTTGTGATCGTCCAGGATTCAACCGCAGATTCAACAAGTTTGAATACTATTATTATTACACATGACAGCCCAAGTCCAGACGGTTACTCGGTCATGCGTGAATTGACCGAAGGTGAGATATGGACCATCGGTGGATTGCCACACCCGATGAATGTTCTGAACGGCGGACAAGTTTACTTTCCCCTTGGATGTTTGTCTGAAGATATAAGAATTCATGTCAGCTTACCGCAATTTGCAGAGATCCGCGGCGATAGTGTTGCTTGGGGACATGAAGGTGTACTTGCGGGCGTCGAATTCAATGTTATGGTGAATGATACAATTCAGGAACCATATTATTTTGAAACACCATTGATCGTTGGATTGGTCTATAAACGCGGACTATTGGACAAGCTTGGGCTTGATCCTGCAACGCTCGGCTTGTATTTTGCGACCGTTGAAGGTGACAGTGTGATGTTCGATACTACAGGTATTACTGCAACGACCCTTGATCTGGTATTTAATAGGATCTTCTCCGGTGTTATTCACTTCAGCACATTGGCCATTGTAGGAGAAACGTCTGTGACCGCGATTGATGATCCGGTCATTCCTTCAAACTATATGCTGGAACAAAATTATCCCAATCCATTCAATCCCGTGACGACTTTTAGATATACCTTGCCGGAAGCACAAAATGTATCCATAACGATATATGATATTACCGGGCGTCAGGTTGAAACATTGTTAAATGGATATCAGCAGGCAGGCAGCTATATGCTGAAATGGAATGCATCGCATTACAGCACGGGTATCTACTTCTATCGTCTGAGTGCCGGTTCGTTCACGGCAACGAATAAAATGATACTGATGAAGTAACCAGTAACTGATAATTGATAATAATCAACATGCCTCTCTTGTCGAAAGACCGGAGAGGCTTTTTCTTTCCATAATAACATATAATTCTTTATTGGTTTTTAAAATTATTTACATCTCCATTATTTGCGATTATTCGAAAATGATGTATGTGGTTGCATTTTTAACGGCTTTTATGTACTTTTACGGCAACAAAATAAAACAATAATAAAAGTAGTCCACAATGATGAATGAAAACAAGTTTGATCTATCCCCGAATTCTTTGGAAAAATTTCTCAAAAAAATCAAAAATGACTTTACCAAAAATGACATAATCAACTACATCGAAAATAACGGTATTGAGATGATCAACTTTCGCTATGTGGGAGGTGATGGACGTTTAAAGGTATTGAATTTTGTTATTCAAAGTTATGAGCATTTGGAATCAATTTTATCAAGCGGGGAACGTGTTGACGGAAGCAGTCTTTTTAACTTTTTGGAAGTCGGCTCTAGCGATCTATACGTTGTTCCACGTTTCAGGACAGCTTTTCTAAATCCTTTTTCGGAGGTGCCGGCTGTAGATATTCTTTGCTCTTTCCATGATCGATCCGGCAATCCATTGGCCGGAGCTCCTGAAAATATTATGCGCAAAGCCCATCGTGCACTTGTTGATGCCACCGGTTATGAATTAGAGGTCATGGCGGAAATTGAATACTATGTGATAAGCAAAAGGAATGATGATTACAGAACAAATGATCAGCGAGGTTATCATGAATCTGCTCCTTTTGTAAAATGG
>DAOVOB010000076.1 GCA_030629925.1 Fidelibacterota bacterium | reverse complement strand
GGATCATATCAAAGATGCTTATGATCCAAATGGGATTGGACAAGGTTAATCGGCTCTACTACAATCTCCCGGTGTACATAGTCGAACCAGTACGCTTAAAACTACGACACCAGAGTTAATGGAGAAATTAAAAGAAATCCCCTTTCAGCTGGGAACACTATCCCCCGATGCGCTTCGCCTGGATACCTATGCTAACCTCACGCAAAATCCACTATTTAAAGACGGCTTCTTCGATTTTCAAGATGAAAGTTCTCAGCTGGTCGCTTTTGTTTGTAATCCAAAGAAAGATGATATTGTAGTCGATCTATGTGCCGGAGCCGGTGGAAAAACAATACATTTGGCGGCTTTACAGGGTGATATGCCTTCATTGATCGCGACTGACAAATATTCGAATCGTCTTCGTGAACTGGGATTTCGTGCCAGACGACTTGGTATCCGCAATATTCAATTAAGACCCATTGAAAAGATCCATGAACAATATAAGGGAAAGATCAATATTTTGCTGATCGATGCACCTTGCTCCGGTTCGGGAGTCTATGGAAGGCACCCGGATAGAAAATGGGAATTAAATGAAGAACGCTTGGCATTTTATGTAAAAGAACAGCGATCAATTCTTAAAAACAATGCTGCTCTTATAAAACCCGGCGGATATCTTGTATATGCTACTTGCTCGATCATTCCCGAAGAGAATGGCAAACAGATCGAACACTTTCTTTCAACACATCCGGAATTTGAGCTAGTCTCTGTTTATGATGAATTGAAAGATCATGGTATACGTATTCCACATGATCCTTCGGACAAGAATTTACAGATACTGCCTCATCAATTTCAAAGTGATGGCTTCTTTGTCTCAAAGCTTAAAAGAATTAAATAAATTTAAATCAATTAAAAAAGCCCCTCGACCTGAGGGGCTTATTGTATCTTTCTCTTATTACTTTATTTAACTAGCAACATCTTTTGACTGCTGGGGTTTTCGTTAATTACTGTTCTTAAAATATAAACACCACTACTTAGATCATTACAGTCAACACGGTATTCATAATGACCTGCACTATGATTACCTACAGCTATATTGCGTACAGCCCGTCCTGACATATCGTAAAGCTTAATATCAACATTTTGAGTTGAGAATAGTTCAAAAGGTATAACAAAACTAGGATTGTAAGGATTCGGATAAGCACTTTCAACAACAGCATCGCCGATAACTTCAACCGGTCCATAAGGGAAAGCATAACCGACAATGTCAATTGCTTCAATGGTATAGCTATAGATATTACTTGCCATAACATTCGCATCAATAAAGTCGTATTTTAAAGTACTAATACCGGATTGTGCAACTAATGTAGGATCAGTCAGATAACTTGCAACTTCCACAGCTTCACCACCATTGACAGAACGTTTTACAACATAACCTTCGATATCAACTTCATCCTTTGTTGACCATTTAACTTCAATTATAGTCCTCTTCCAAGCTGCAACCAAGCTTTTAAATTCAAGCGAGCCAACAGGTTCCAAGGGAGGATCAATAATAATGGTTGTATCAGTAGTATCAGAAGTAGTAGTATCTTCATATACTACTTCCATTGCCTCAGAAATATCCAACCCACCATCAAAGGTTTCACTTTCAAACGTATAAAACACATTGTCATATCCTGCAATATAGCTTGGGAATAGTACATTTCCATAACCAACACCTGAAACCAGCATACGGACATGTAGCAGATCTGAAGGTTGTAAGGAGTCAATTGAGATCGAAGTGAAATAGTCTTTCAAATCGGGATTGCCCATATAAGGTGAATCAAAAGTAATAGCGTAACAATCTGCATAAGTATCGTTTGTAAAAATATCGTAGAGTTCAATAGTTACTTCCGGAATAGTACCTGCGAGAATACCTGTCGTAGTAACAGTTACAATATTATTATTAATGGCAAGATCACCAAAAATGCTTATTGGGTATTCGACATAGGCCATACCCGCACCAAGTACTTGAGTACCTTCAGACAACCAAGCCTGAACATCAAAATCATAGTAGCTTTGACCACCTTCTTCAACCATTTGACCATTTGTATAAATCAGATGCATAGTTCCGGCAGCTGCAAATACAGAACTTGTGGCAATAACAAGCATTGCAAAAATTACCAATAGTTTTTTCATTTTATTCTCCTGTCTTATTAATTAGCATTTTAGCTGAACAGTAATCTCTGTCCCAGTTTAGTATAATATAACATATATAATTGAAATGCAACACTTTATCGAATTCAGTTAAACTTCTAAAATTACCCACATGCTAAAATTATACACTTATCACTTACAGATAACTCTAGGTAAAATCACTTAAATATGCAATAGTGTTTGCCCTTTACTAATCAAATATTAATAAATTATTCCAGAGTATGCGGGTAAATTCTTTTTGCAGTTTGCTCACAAATACGGCTATAAGCCTAACTAAACCCGATATTTACTCCAAAAAATAAACAATATTAGATAAATCTATTTACCGTAATATTTGTATTGCTAAATATACCTTAGATTAGCCGTAAAATGACGAAGGACCTTTGGTTCATAATCAAAATCGAGTCCTTTTAATTCTTTTCTTTTCTTATAAACATTTATGACACCTTCGGCAACATGATCCAGATGAGCATACGTATAGGTCCTGCGTGGAATAGCAAGTCGCATCCACTCAAAGGGACTTTCAATATTCTGCCCGGTCTTGGGGTCTCGCCCAAGAAGAAACGACCCAACCTCTACTGCCCTCACTCCCGCTTCAAGATAAAGTGCGTTACATACTGACTGAGCAGGAAAATGATCAAAAGGTATATGAGGACATATGCTTTTACAATCAACAAAAACAGCATGGCCGCCTGCGGGATATTGTACCGGCACACCAGCTTCACGCAATTTTTCAGATAAATACCTTACTTGATCCAAACGATGAATGAGATAATCTTCATCAAGACCTTCTTTTAGTCCAACAGCCAGAGCTTCCATATCCCTTCCGGCAAGGCCTCCATAAGTGGGGAATCCTTCATAAGGCACAGTCCGTCCCTGACATTCTTGAAAAAATTCTTTATCTTCTTTTATAGCTATCAGTCCACCAATATTTACCAAAGCATCTTTTTTCGCACTCATTAAAAATATATCCGCATAATCGAACATCTCGCGGGCAATATCTTTAATTTCACTGCTTTCATATCCCTTTTCCCGCTGTTTGACAAAACAGGCATTTTCTGCAAAACGAGCACCATCAATAATTAATGAGATATCATATTTTTGTGTTAGAGCATGAACTTCACGTAGATTTTCCAGGCTTACGGGCTGTCCCCCGGCTGAATTATTGGTCATGGTCATGATTATACCTGCAATATTCTCCCGTCCCAGATCTTTTATATACTTTTCGCATTTTTCAACATTCATATTTCCCTTAAATGGTGAAAATGTATCAACATCAAAACATTCATCGACAACACAGTCGATAGCCGTTGCTCCGGCAAGTTCAACATGTGCTCTGGTTGTGTCAAAATGCATATTGGAAATAAAATACATACCGGGTTGTTTTGCAAGAAGTGGCATTACCACCTGTTCGGCTCCCCTGCCTTGATGAACGGGAATGATATACTCATAACCTGTAATATCTTTTACAGCTTCTTCAAAACGATAAAAACTCCTGCTGCCTGCATAAGATTCATCACCTTGCATTAAAGCAGCCCATTGAAAGTGACTCATTGCACCTGTGCCACTGTCTGTAAGCAAATCAACATATACAGCTTCGCTTGGAAGCAGGAATAGATTATTATGAGCCTTTTCCAGATACTTTTTTCTGTCTTGATATGTTGTCTGTTTTATGGGTTCAACCATTTTGATCCGGTAAGGCGGAGCTGTGAATGTTTTCATTAAAATCTCCATGACACAATCGGCTGGATACTGTTCGGCATCCATATGTGAGCACTATATTATCTAATTAAAATACCTAATTTATTTTTTAACTGAAGATACTTCATCTTCTTTTTTTCTTTTTCTGTCTTTGATATAATCCCAAAAGAAAGCATAGAAAAGCAAGAGAGCCATACCGCTTATAACCAGAACTTTTTTCCAAGTTTTATCCCAAAGCAAGAACTGTACAGCAGTTGGTTTGCCCTTGATGTATTTGTAAGGAACCATACCCCAATATCTACTATCTAGACTATTATCGCGATTATCTCCCATCATGAAATAATAATCTTGTTTAACTTTGTATGTACGATGACGCTCGCCATTAATATACCAATTGCCAAACTGATAAGATACTTTCTGCTTTTCTAAAGATAAAATATTGTAAGCGTATTCGGGATTAGCCGTATCTAAATTAATAATATCCCCCTTCTTGGGAATATACAACGGCGGATATTGATCCCTATTCCCATGACCGGATGGCCAAATAAATTGGTCAATTTTATTTTTATCTTTAATGTCATTGTAATTGATATTCGCTTTGGGTGGATCTTCAAATATGACGCCATTAACATAGACTTGTTTATCTCTTACTTCGATCGTTGATCCCGGAGTACCAATACAACGCTTGACATAATCAAATAATCTTTCTTGAGGATACTCAAAAATAACGATATCGCCTGTTTGAGGTTTCTTTATTGCCGGCAGCTTAACGTGAGGTATCATAAAACCAACTGGGGTTTTAAAGATAACACCTGAACCAGAAAAGGGTATCGCAATTTTGTGAGGGGTTTGCGCTCCATATGTGATCTGATTCCCGACCACAAATGTTCCGGTCATCATAGTGTTTTCCATAGAACCGGTAGGGATAATATAATTACAAAAAATCATGGTACGGATTATCCACACAGCAAGGATAATAATTGTCCAGGATTTTACTTCATATATAACCTTATCTTTCTTTGTAGCAAATACACGTTTTTCTTTTTTACGTTTTCTTTTCTTTACTTCTTCTTGTGATCCTTGTTGATCCGTCATGTTTATTCCTTACTAATATAAAATATTTTCATAGTGTTCAATGTGTGGTGCATGCCAATCGTTCCCGGAAATGGTCACCGCATCAAATCTAACATCATATTCGTCCATATTCAAATCATAAAAGTAACGTTCTGATGCTAATACCATTTTTTCGATCTTTTCTTCCGTCACTCTCTGGGCTGCTTGAAATTCGTCTTTTTCTAACGAAGTCTTTACTTCTACCATAATAAACAGTTCGCCCTTTTTCATGATAATATCTATCTCTCCCTTATTGCCCCCATGATAGTTCCGAGTAATAAATTGGTAACCTTTTAAGATCAAATAATAGATCGCCCAATTCTCGCCCCACCGGCCAAGAAAAGCAGGCGTTGGATACCCGGGAAATTGCATAGTCTTAATGGGAGCAAAATATCGCCTGTGAATAGGTGTAGGATAATGTTTTTCCAATGTCTTGATATGCTGAGCTGTACCATATCCTTTATGTTTCTCAAATCCGTATTCAGGATATATCTCTGCCCAGCGTTTCATCATACGGTCACGACTTACTTTTGCAAGAATGGAGGCAGCGGCAATACAAAATGACTTACGGTCTCCCCCTATTATCGCTTCTCCTTTGCCTTTTAGTTCAAATGGGACGCGATTTCCATCAATAAGCACATGAATACCTGACATATTAAGCTTATCAACTGCGTGCTCCATAGCGGTTAAAGCTGCCTTAAGGATATTCCCTTTATTGATTGCCTGTACACCCAAGGAATGGACAGACCAGGCTTGTGCGTGCTCTATGATCCACTCATAAGCTTTTTCACGCTGTTTTTCACTGAGTTTTTTGGAATCTCGGATCAATTCATTAAAGACATCTGGAGGGAAAGTCACAGCTGCAGCTGTGACCGGTCCCGCAAGGGGACCTCGTCCGGCTTCGTCCACACCTACGATAATCTCATGATCCTTTCGAAAGGTATTATCAAATGCCTGTAGTGCTGTTGCGTCACCCGACATGGTTTATTTCTTTACAGTAGTTGATTTCTTTTCAGAAGTTGTTTTCTTTGTTTTGCTTGGTGAACTTTCAGTGCTCTTCTCTTCTTCCTTGTTTACCGGTTCCTCTTCTTTAATGATCTCTTTTTTTACCGGTATGGATTTCTTCACGCTTGTTGTCTTAGGGCTTACTGTTTTCTTTATGCTTGTCGTCTTCGAGCTTGTCGATTTATTTGTATCG
>DAOVOB010000047.1 GCA_030629925.1 Fidelibacterota bacterium | reverse complement strand
GGATCATCTGAAGTGTCCTCTGCTATTTCAAGTAATGTTTTAATTCCCGGAGCAAAATTATAATTCCGGAAAGTTCTCACTTTGCTCATGCGTTTTTTGGCAGTTAAGCTTGTATCTGTGATCGCAGGAATGATCTCATCGTTCAACCAGCGCTGTGAACGGCGGTACATATGGTTGATCTTTGAGG
The DNA here is from genome assembly GCA_030629925.1 of Fidelibacterota bacterium. GTDB lineage: Bacteria > Fidelibacterota > Fidelibacteria > Fidelibacterales > Fidelibacteraceae > M50B103. Next base: position 7,118 of record DAOVOB010000047.1, on the reverse strand, counting down.
TATCAATTCCATTTGTTGCGGCGATCTCCTCCAGAAAATCATCTGCACATGGATGTGCAAATAAGAGTTCTAAAGCTGTTTTAGCAGAGAAAGTAACTCTCTCAGAAATATCATTAGCCATGCGCTCTGCCAACAGAGGAATATTACCTTTATCACCGATCTTGCCCATCCAGTTGACCGTAATGCGGCGAATAAGTTCAGAAGGATCATGTATACTGCTTACAAGTAATTTTCGGAAAGCAGGTGTACGCAAAGTTGCTAAAGATTTCAATGTTTCAAGGCGGACATTAGCCGAAAGATCTTTTTCATAGATTTTCAGGAGTTTATTTTCAGCTTCAAGGCCTAGCTCTTTGGTCATTTTATAGACACCCAATGTGCGCAGACTGGCGTCTTTTGAGTTGAGAAGTTTTTTATAGGAAGCGGATATGACCTTTGAATTGTTTTCTGCAAAATGGAAAGTGGGGTCACCAATAATTTGAGATTCAAGGTAGGTTCTTGTAAGATGCCATTTGCCGATCGGAACACCGTATTTTAAAAGTCCAAGCATTTCATTTGCCCAAATATCCTGACGAACATTCACTGAATTCGCGACTCCGGCAATAACATTGCCATCACCGAAAAGATGTGTCCCTGAAATATAGTTAGGCATGTAGAATTGTCCATTGTAGCATTCATCGAATATGAATACCTCGGCCTGAGTTTTCATGTTTTTAACATCATCTGACCAAAGATCGATCTTTGCTTCATAGATAGAATCAGCAAGGATGCTCTCAGGGTCAAAGACATCATCTACCCAATGTTCGGGGATATCATAACTTGTTATGTAATATTCTTTTGCTTCCTCAAGATTGCCACGGCGTTTGGCTGAACGTAATTTGCTTCTAACAAAACGTTTGACTTCCTCGATATTTTCGCGTGCATTTCCTGCCGGAGGATAGCCCGTCAGGTATTGTGTATCATCACCACCATGTGCATGGAAGATAACCATATCTAATTCAGGAACCTGCAGTTCCCTCATGATGATCTTTTTCATATTGCGGGACATGGTATGTTCATAATTCTTGATCTGAGCACCTGGTATAAATAGATCAGGAAACTGTTCTTTTAACATCAGAGTGTGATTTTCCCAGGCATTCAGAGATTCGGAATGATATCCGTGACCCGTATAGGTCATCATATTATCCAGTATTTCAGGGTTGCGTTTTTCATACGCTGCGCGATCCAAATATTTCGCGATCAGCTCATATTTGCTATCATCATGGATCGGGGAAAAAATACGACCGCTGTAAAAATCCTTTTCAATATACTGTGTAGATTTTTCAGATAAGGAGTAATAAAAGAGTAAGGGATTTTCTTCATCCTGTTTAATAAAATCAAAGACCAGATCAAGATCATCATAATAACGGTCTGTTGCTATCGAAATTCGTTTCATGTTAAAACGTGTCTGATCAATTTTGAATGCAGAAGTAAGGTGCTGTGCATCCTGGACCATCGGAATAGGGATATCACCGATGAAGACGGCCCCCTCAATATTATCTGTACCCAAAAGAACTTCGCGCACAGCTTCCGGATTCTCCCATGCTTGGGAATAAAGAGCAACAGAATATCCCTCTTCTTCCAAAGCAGAGCAATAATTGTCTACCGCAGATGCGGTTTTGTTATATGTTATTTCATCAATAACAACCGCAATAACTGGTGCTTTTGCAAAAGCCAAGATGGTTGTGAAAACTAAAAGAGCAATAATCAGTTTTTTCATTATTTACCTTTCTGAAATGTGAATCGCAGATTCCTACGAGTCACTCGTCACGCGTTACGCGTCACGAATTTAAAACATTATTTCAATTTGCGTTTGCATTAAATGATAACGCGTTTCAGTATTGATAGGGCGAAGTTCTTTGTAAGTTCCCGTTAAAGCGATCTTCATATCGCGAAAAGGGAAGACTACCTTTAAGCCTGCCTCAATTTCTTCCCTGTCGGTAGCGTAATAAGCAATCTCTTCCGCAGTGATCATCTCATAATACCAGTCTGACATGGTATCATAGACAACTTTTTCGCCTATACGAACATCGTTGTATCCACAATTGAATTCATACAGCACACCTTTACGTTTATGAGTATAATTCATATTAAGATGCAGGGTGTTACCCGGAATGTAATGCAAGAGACCAAGGAAATTATCTTCGCGTTTAATATCCTGAAATGAATAAGATACACTTCCTGCCCAGGATTCATTAGCTGAGTGATGATAAGGAAGTGCAACACCACCTTCAAAATGCCGATGAGAAGAGGCATAAATTTGCGCTTCAAGAGTAGGGTGGTAACCTGTGGCATTTGACCAGTATTGTTTAAAGAAAAGATCGGCATTCAAGAAAGAAGTCACTGTTGACTTCAGGTCCACGCGATAGTAAAATCGCGTCATATCCCAATTCCCCTGTTCAACGGGATGAGAACCCCCATCTGTGATTTGCGCTTGAGAATGCTCATAATTAGTTTCGCCCAGTAGTCTACCAATAAGATCAAAGTTTGCAGAAAAGCCAAACCCTTGAATATTTTGCAGGCGTTCTTCATTTGTTTCAGCGTATGTCAGCAGAGATCGATCCAATCCACGAATACGCATAAAGATAGGGGAACGACCCTGTTCAAGACTGTATTTCTTTGTTTGGATGTTTTCTTTGAATTGAAAATATGATCCCATTAATCCCAACGATGATCGTTCACTTTTAAAGCTTATCGCAGGGCGAACATGAAGGTTGTTTCGCTTTGAATTTGGTTTTGGGAATACTGATTTAAATTGTTCATCAACATTGTAAAAGATATCAACTGCAATGCGAGTACTTTTACCTAGAGGGTAGGAAAAAATGATATTCCAATCAATACCATTTAGATTGAAATCTCCGGTAGTACTATCGGCAAAATAGAAAGGGATATCAATATTTGTTTCTGCATTATGCAACCATAACTTATTTTGGCGGAGTTCACTCCTGTAGGCAAATCGTCCTGCGAATAAAATACCATTATCCATTTCTTGGTAAGCCGATACTTCAAGATTTTGATAATACTTGGCTCCCGGAGTGAATGGCAGTTTGTAATCTCCTGCTCTATTACTATAACTGTATTGGAAAGCATAGGAATAAGGGATATTCTCAGAAGACAGGTAGGCTGGATTTCTATTGGGTAATTGTGCCGTGAAGTCCGAAAGAATATCAAGATATAGGTATTCGCTTGAAGGTGCTTGTGCTAATGCAATACTTATGATAGTGAAAAGAAGAAGTGCTTTTTTCATTGTGACACCTCCTCTTCAATCCAGCCCGGTGTGGGCGGATTGTTTACATGAAAATCCAAAGAAGAATTATTGTTATCCATTAGAATCATTCTGCCATCTTCAAAACGGTCTATATAGCGTTCTACCGATTGGCTGGAGTAGGAGGGGATACCTCCGGTAAGTCCGCCATCTATGCTTGCATCAACTCGTTTCATGTACATTTCTGCTGGATTATCACGGTATTCAACACCATCAATAACGTCAGATTTAGAAAGCAGTATGCGATTAAATCCATCATATCCAAGTTTGTAGGGCTCTTTAACTTTCATTATTAAAATTGCATTATTGAACACAGAATAAAGAAAATCATGACCATATTTAGAATGTATTTGGATCATATCCGTCACATAGGGATTATCTACATCCCCTTCGTCTGCGAGATAATATTCGAAATCTGAATCTAAAAGATTAACTGAGTTAATGGGATACGGTGAGTGATCAATGGCATCTTGAGCAATAACGATCAGTTCGCCGGGCTGAATGGGATAATCCATCCCTGTACCGGGAAACATATAGGCATGAGCGCAATGGAGAAGCGAATCATTAACATAACCAAATTCAACATCTACAATTAACAGACTATCCAAATAAACCACTTGATTACTATTGTTATAAATTTCTGTAAATTGATCATGGAAATATTGGGGGATAAGCGTTTTAGCTCCTGTGTAGTATATCTCGGAGAGTAAGAGTGCAGAGGATTTTGAAACCTGGGTTAAAACTTTTAGCTTTAATGTGTCGTTATTTTCAATAAATAAAGAGGTATCTTGCACCTGACCATTTATAAGGATAATATCAGTTCCTTCAACTCTGTTTCCCGATGCAAGAATGTTGTAGCTGTCGGGTAAAAGATTGTGGAATAAAGCTTTACCAGCTTCATTTGTTGTTGCATTAAATTCATCACCATAAGTGATGGATTGCAAGATTATATTAGCGGACACCACGAGTGAATCACTATTGTCAGCAGTGGTATCAATCACAGTTAGTTCTGCAGAAAATCGCATTGAAGAGGGTTGTTCTACACTTAATTTACATGATGATGGTATTAAAAGTAGAACGCATAATGCAATGCTAGATATTAGAATAAGTGGCTTTTTCATTTTTTAGGCCCTCCCTTAAAGAGTTGGTCTATTTTGGTACTGACTTCAATGCCGAAATAAAGTGACGGGTTTTCCATGCTATAAGAACTGGTGGTTGATCGCTTGAGTAAATATAGCGGACGATTGTTAAAAAAGTTATTTACATAGAAGGAAAACTCAGAGGCTTTGCCCAGCGATTTACTGACTCTTATGTTAAAGACCCAAATATTCTTACGGTTTTCTTCAAGATACCAAGAATCATTATATGTTCTTATGAAAGATGTGTTTGTAATCGCAGCGCGTTCGGCTGCTGAGAAATATACATATTCTCCATGAGAATCTAGATAGCCGACTGCGAGTGAATCATCAAGTCCAACGTAGCTGTCTTTATCAAACACAACTTGTTGTGCCGAGATTGTAGCCCAGGCACCGAGTTCTTTGATTTTGAAATCTAGATTATAATTAATGTAGAACTTTTCGCGTTCTATGGTGACTAGAGAAAAGAGGGGATTTACATCTTCACCTAAATCTGGGTTGTAATTGTAACCACGATCATCGTAGGCATTATCCCAACTATAAGTGTAGTTATAAGCTGCTTGAATTCTTAGACGCAAGTTTAATGGCGTAATCGCTTTTGTTCGTAATTCTGCTTCAATTCCACGCGTGTCTGTGCTTAATGAATTTTCATATTTTTTGTAAGTTGTAGAGATCGAATCACAAATGGGTGGATTAGTTGGGTCGAGGGTGTAATCGTATTTATATACAAAGATGGGGTTTCGTAGTGTCAATGAAAAACCATCTAGAGTTAAACTCCTGTAAGCAGTAAAGCTTAAACCAACATCTCCAATGCGCTGATCTATGCTGCCTTCCCATTTGCGTTGACGGGAGGCTTTTAGATCGGGATTGTCTTTTGAATAAATATAGGTTGATACAATGACCAAAGAATCCACAATATTGTTCACATCGTCTACATCAAGATAAATGGGATTGGGATGTAGCATGCCCATGGAAGGAGATTTGGATGTTTCACCATACCCCAGTCGAATTTGTGTGGTAGGTGTTGGGTACAGTATCATATTCAATCTGGGATTAAGATAGGTCCCATAGTTTGAGGCAAAAATTTTATCTTCGCCGTAGGATTCGAGTCGTGCACCTAAATTCAATTGAAAGGGTATAAGTAACTCACCTTTAATTTTATCTTCGATATAAAATGATGTTGTGGTTAAAGCAGGAAGATCATCGTAACTGCGTGGACGCGTACGTTTAATACCCGATACTGCGGGTGGGGTAAGAGGATCAAAAACGCGACCTTCACCCAAATTGAATTCATCGCGGAATGTTGCACCTGCCAAAAAGCTATGTTCGGTACTTAGTAGATCAAAGTTAGCCGCATAATTTAAGTTGTAATAAAGGTTAAATGCTTCACCAAGAACAAAGAGTTCTGAAATATAGCTTTGGACATACATACCGGTATCTGTCCCTGCTTCCATAAGGTCGGAAACATAAGTATTATCGGCAGAAACCAATTTCTTGGAATAAGAATTCTGGCGCGTATAATTTGCAGAAATGTCCATTTCAAGCTTTTGCTTTGTGGTAAGCAAGTAAGTGCTTTGGTGGGCAAAGCGCAGGGTGTAGTCGCGATTGTATTTTTCTCTTAGAGTCAAATCGTCTTCACGCAATTCGCGTTCATCAAAGGCTCGGGTATAATATAAACGATTTTTCATGGTATAAAGATTTTGCATAAGTTTGCTGGTCAGGGCAAGCTGACCTGCGATACGCGAGTAATTTTCTTCGGGAATGCGTTTATCGCGTACGGCGTAAGCGTAGTTTAGGTTATAATCCAGATGATGTTTTTCATTAAGCTTAAAACCACCACCCATATTAGCTTCTTGATTATAAAAATTATATTTGAATTTTATACGGTGGTTAGTAATCTCAGATTTGGTTTTGACCTCAATAATACCGGAAGTAAGATCGCCATATTTTGAAGAAGGAATACCTCGGATAATTTCTACGGATTCAATATTGTCCGCAGGGATTTGGCGCATATCCAATCCTGAATTTTCAGTTGTTAATGTACTACTGCCTGTAGAGGTTTTAGTATCTAACTGTAGATTCGCATTATTGGAAAGAGGGATATTGTCCACACGGATCTGAACACCAAAGTATTCATTTTCGGCAGCATCGTTATCGTCACTGGTATTGGCACTGGCACGGATACTGGTTTGTTTTTTTTCTGCCATGCCAGGGTTTTCAAAACGCGTTCCAGGTGTTAACTGCATCACATCACTTAGGCTTGATGCTTGCATATGTTCAATTTCGCCTGAAGATATACGAGTTTTGGTTTCGGCATCTGTGGGTAGTAATTCACGATCTGCTTGTACGACAATTCCGCCGATCTCGAAATATTCGAGGATCATGGGATATGATTTTTCTAATACCTTTCCGGGGCTTAGTGTGATGATCTTTTCGATTGTTTTATATCCCATAAAAGAAATTATAACGGTATAGGTACCTGCCGGTATTTTAATGTAAAAATACCCATTCTTATCACTTGCTGTACCCGTCAGAGTTTCTTTGAAGATAATGTTTGTACCGGCAAGCGGTTTCTTGTTTTCATCGAAAACATAACCCTTGAAGGTTGCAGGCTCTGCAGCAAGTAAGATTGACCATGTTGCGAGTATGAAGCATAGTTTTTTCATCATATATAAAACCTC
>DAOVOB010000158.1 GCA_030629925.1 Fidelibacterota bacterium | reverse complement strand
TGCAATGGATACAATATGTCCAAGAACACGAAAAGCCGGGAATTGCAATAGTATTATGAACTCTTCAAAAGTAGTTCTACCTAACATAACTACAGAAAGCCCAATTAGAATAAATAAACCGGCAATTAATAGAATTATACCAGTTATCCTGTGGGACATAAATGAGAACATGCCTAAACGTAAATTCATCCGGTAATGAGAAATTGTACTTGTTTTTCTCATAATGCACCCAATAAAATTAAATTCCAAAGAGTAGTAGCAATAAGCAGAATACCCGAGACAAACAAAATGATCTTCCACACTTTTTTATAAGTTTTTGATGGGTTATCATCAGTTAATATCGTCCATAATCCCGAAAAACCGTGATATATTGCTAAAGCTATGAAAATAGTATAAAAGATGATCCACTCAGGGTGTGAGAATATTACCTGCAGGCCATCCAGGCTGATCGGTCTTTCCAACTTAAAAAAGAAAACCCATATATGGATACCAAAACAAATTAATAGCTGTAAGCCGGAAATTCGTTGAAATACCCAGTGAATTCTTTCTCTGTTGTGTTTCATTTTTGACATAATATTAAAATGTATTGATTATAAGAGCTATTATCAAATAATAATTTTATACTTCCTGACCAGGTTATTCCGATAAAACTTTCTCGAGTCGGTTTATGAAGGCTTTAGGCTTTTCAAATCCGTTCAAGCGTAGATCTTTCCTTTCAACTCCCATTTTGTCATAGAATATAATGGTCGGTACACCTGGAATATTAAATTCTTTTTTTATAGCATTCGTGCTATCATTTACAACTGTTAGATCAACTTTGAGCCTTGTGAAATCTTTTAGTAAATCCAGTACATCCGGGTCGGTAAACGTGATATGTTCTAATTCTTTACAAGGATTACACCAATCTGCGTAGAAATCGATGATCACAGGCTCTTTTTCACTGATAGAAGTTTGAAGTACCGGGGCTGAATATGTTTTCCAAGTAATTTCATTACCTTCACATGGTGCGGGTTTGATCATGAGTATTCCAATAGCAAGGATGGTCATTGCTATAATCACTTTAATGCGAGCAAACCAGGCAATTGATATACCCGACTTATCTATCATTGAATAATAAACAGCTGCAATGATCAAATAAACCGGCAAGATCATATCTCCGAAAGTCCCGGGTATCAAAGGCAAAACAAAATAAATGGCCATTCCGATCAAGGCCAGTCCAAAAAAGATCCTAACTCCATTCAACCATTCTCCGGATCTGGGCAGATCCTTTATCCTTGTTGAAAATATTCCCAAGAAGAGATATGGAACACCAAGACCCAAAGCCAAGATAAAAAACGTTATAAATCCGACAAATACACTTCCCTTTTGAGCAATAAAACTTAAAAGACTTACCACAAAAGGCCCCACGCAAGGAGCAGCTACGATACCCATGGTCAATCCCATTATCAACGCGCCGATCGCTCCGTTTCGACTGCCGCCACCAACTTGAGTAAGGGAATTAGGCAGTTTAAATTCATACAAACCAAACATAGAGAGTGAAAGTGCCAGCATCAAAACAGAGAAAAGTATCAGGGTAATCGGGTGAGCCAATAGTGAGCCCATCATAGAACCGCCAAATGCGGCTAGTGTACCAATAATTGAGTAAGTTATTGCCAAACCCAGAACATACATAATCGCCAATAAAACGGGTGATTTAGATTCTTTTTGAGCCAAGAAATAGCCCATAGTAATTGGAATAAGAGGATAAACGCAAGGGGTCAAGTTCAATGCCAAGCCCATAACAAAGACAAGTAAAAGAACAACAATCAGACTCTTATTCTGGAAAGGATTATTTCCTTCATTTTCGTTAATTTCTTCGACCGTATTAGTTTGCACACCTTCCGTTATCAACCCTGTATTATCAATGCGTTTAACTTCTTCTCTTTCCGATGGAGCTTCTTTGTGTTCTTCTTCAATATTTTCTTTTTTGTGGATTTTTTCCTCATGCACTTCTTCAACTTGATCAACTATTACAACACTTGTATTCAGGTCTATAGTTTCTGGTGACAAGCAAGTAGCATTATTACATGCCTGATAGGATACTTCCAGATCAACTTTCTTTTTACCAACACTTAATTTGTCATTGGCATGAAGGATAGCGGTAATTTGTACATCTCCCTCATAAAGTGACATATTTCCACCCCAAGAGATAGGAATCAATTTACCCTCGGGATAATGGATCTTGCCGAGAGAGAATTCTACATTGTTCTTTAGTGAAATTTTAGTGGGAATAGAATAATCATCCAAAACTTCCGAGCTGTTAATATGCCAGCCTTCTTTGATATTCAGAATAATATTGATCTTAGTTTCCGAACCGGCTTTAACTTCAATTTTAGGAATAATCATACTTGCGCTTACAATATCATCCTGAGCAAACACGAATGTAGTGAGAGCAATAAACAATGCGACAAAAATCTTCTTCATATCTATCCTTTCAATTTTCTGCGTATATTAGCGAAAATATCATACTTTTAATACATTTTTTCTTGCAAATCCCGATTTTTCGGGTTATTATTTTTGGCTTTTTAACATGCGAGAGTAGCTCAGTGGTAGAGCCCCACGTTGCCAACGTGGCTGTCGCGAGTTCGAATCTCGTCTCTCGCTCTTCAACCCTGTCTAAAGACGGGGTTTTTATTTTGTTGCTATTTTCGTATGTAAAACGCTTTCTCATCGATCCTAACTCATTTACTCTTCTCTATTTACTTGACATCATGATGAATGTTTCACTAAATTTAGCGTTCAAAATTAAGAGGTTTTTATGAAGAATATTATTCCTGCTGCCCGTGTGGAAAATATCCGCTATGCGATTCGTGAGGTTGTTGGTATTGCAAATGAAGTTAAAGCTACCGGAAAAGAAATGACTTTTTTAAATATCGGCGATCCAAACATTTTTGATTTTGCTCCGCCCTCACACATGATCGATGCAGTATGTAAGGCCATGCGTAATAATTACAATGGCTATTCGCCGTCTCCCGGAATAGCTGAAGCCCGCGAATCAATTCGCAGGCAAGCTGAACGAAACGGTATTCGCGATGTTCATGATATCATTGTAACTCATGGTGCCAGTGAAGCAATTGAACTTGCGTTGACCGCTTTGCTTGAAAAGGGTGAAAATGTTCTTTTGCCTCAACCGGGTTACCCCCTCTATTCTTCAATTTTGGCAAAATTGGATGCTGAGGTTAATCCTTATTACCTCAATGAAGAAGATGATTGGAATTTAGATGTTGCCGACATCGAAAGCAGAATAAATGATAAAACACGTGGCATTGTGGTAATCAATCCAAATAATCCAACGGGCGCAGTATACCCTAAAGAAACACTTTTAGAAATTATTGAATTGACAAGAAAATATAACCTTGTCCTCTTTAGCGATGAGATCTATGATAAACTCCTTTTTGATAATGGCAGCTATACTTCAATGGGTTCCTTGTGTAATGACGTTCCCATTGTGACTTTCAATGGATTGTCAAAATCTTATATCGTACCGGGTTTCAGGATTGGCTGGGGTATTTTCAGTGGGCCAATTGATATCATGAAAGATTACATTGAAGCAGTCAATAAAATGGCCCGCGCACGATTAAGCGCCTCTCATCCTGCTCAATTTGCCATTAAAGCAGCCTTAGAGGGTCCTCAGGATCATATCAAAGATATGTTGAAGGGATTAACCATTCGTCGCGATATGACCGTCTCCATGCTAAACGATATTGAAGAGTTCGATTGCAAAGTTCCCAAAGGAGCATTTTATGCCTTTCCAACTCTGAATATTCCTGATAAAGATGAAGATTTTGTAAAAGATCTTATTCGCGAAACCGGTGTGGTAACCGTTCATGGTAGCGGTTTTGGACAGAAACCCGGTACTAAACATATACGAATAGTTTTTCTTCCAAATGAAACTATATTGGAACGAGCTTACGAGCAGATACGGACATTCGTTAAAAAACGTTATCATTAACCTGCAAGTATCCGTATAGATCAGCGGGTGTAGTTCAATGGTAGAACATTAGCTTCCCAAGCTAAATACGAGGGTCCGATTCCCTTCACCCGCTCTTAATTCAGTAAACGGTGATTAGAAGATGTGAGACGTGAGACGTGAGACGT
>DAOVOB010000029.1 GCA_030629925.1 Fidelibacterota bacterium | reverse complement strand
GTCTTTTACACCCATACGTCCTTTAAAATTTCGGTTTGTAGCAGAAATAGCAACTTCCCCGGCTTCGAGAAGTCCGGTACCTAAGCCAATACACATACCACAACCGGGAGGTAATTCGATGGCGCCTGCATCCAATAAGTTTTGCCATAATCCATCAGCTTCGAGCCTATTTTGTATTTCTTTTGAAGCGCAACCGGTATAGAATTCAACTCCGTTTGCAACTTGTTTACCTTTAATATATTCAGCAGCTGCTACGAAATCTTCGTAGCGTCCATTTACGCAAGACACAAGATAAGCTTTATTTATGGGTATTACCTTTTTGTTCATATCAATGGCTGAATACATCTTTTTAACGCCATGAGGACCCGATACGACCGCAGAAATAGTACTGACATCAAGACGTACTACTTTAGCGTAATAGGCGTCAGAATCAGCTTTAAGATGGTCTTCTTTCAGGACTTGTATGCTTGTATCGTTGATCCTTGGATGTATATTCTGATTATTGTCTGAAGCTACACCCATGAGTCCGCGTTCTTTAATGGTATTATTGCGATCTTCATACCATTTTATAGTTTTTTCATCAACGGGAAAAAGACCAACTAATGCGCCCCATTCCGTTGTCATGTTTGCAATTGTAAGTCTCTGTTCAATGCTAATATATTTTAATGCTTCTCCCTCGAATTCGAGAGCATAATTTAAGACCTCATCGTTCGTGAAAAGTCCGCAAAGAGCGAGTGCAATATCTTTACCGCTAACACCAGGGGAAGGTTTTCCAACCAGGATTACTTTGGCGATAGGTGGGATTTGCCACCAAGTTTCACCTGTTACCCATAAACCCGCGGCATCTGTACGAACGATAGGTGTGCCCAAACATCCAAGCCCACCATACATATTGGAATGGCTGTCAGACGCTACGGCAAGTTCATTAGGAAATGCATAACCTTCATCACACATGATCTGATGACCAATACCTGTTTTGGCACGATAAAAATCTATTCCATATTTATCGGCAAACGCCTCTATTTTTGCATATTTTGCAAGATTCTTTTCATCGGTACTTTGAACATTATGATCTAAAGCAAATACAGGTTGACGTGGATCCTTTACAGTCATTTTTCCAATTTCATTGAACTTGGGAATAACTGCGCCCGTATTGTCATGCGTAAGCACATGTTTAGGCCGGATCATTACATAATCACCGCTGTGTACAGTTCCTTCGTGCTTAACGACAAATCGTTGCACAATTTTTTCTATCAAGGTTTGTTGCATGCTTAGTCTCCGTGTTTGACTTAAATGAAAATAGTAAAAACCGAGAATAAATACCATATAAAAAGTAAAGCCCTGAAAATTCAGGGCTTTAAGTGAGTGCGGAAGGATTCGAACCTTCGACCAACGGCTTAAAAGGCCGCTGCTCTACCGACTGAGCTACGCACCCATGAAAAAAGCTCAAAAGTATAAGTAAAAAACACTGTGAAAGCAAATAAAATGTTGAAAAATAATGGAAAAAAGACTATAAAATATTTTGTATAAGCACATTGCAGACAAGTGCCCATAATTCCAAATACATTGTCCTTTAAAGCATTTTTATGTATCTTTTTAGATGGAAATTCAAGCGACTCCAAAAGTAAAGTATATTTTCGGGTTGATCTACTCAGATGATAGTGATATTACAGCTTGTATTAAACATCTTGAAAAGGTATTTGGTCCTTCGGATTTCATAAGTAAAGAATATCCTTTTGATATTACCGATTACTATGAAAATGAAATGGGAAGTGGGCTAAAACGGAAATTTATTTCATTTATCAACTTGATCGAATCTCAAAAACTATCAGAAATCAAACGCTTATCTAATATTATTGAAGAATATTACTTAAAAGAAAATGGACGAAGTATAAATTTAGATCCGGGTTACATGGACATGGATAAATTTATTTTGGCATCTGCAAAGTATGGACGACAAAAGATCTATTTAGATAAGGGGATATATGCAGATCCGACACTGTACTTCTTTAAAAAAGAATTTCATGCTTATGCTTGGAGCTTTCCCGATTTTAGCAGTGGAATGTACAATGAATATTTTTTAAAAGTACGAGTTCAATATAAACATCAGATCAAAAAAACATGATTGTTTTATATATATTTTTAGGGTTGATAGCATTTTTACTGCTCTATGCAACTGCAGTGATATTTATTCCTTTTAAAATGTTCATCAAAGGGACGTATTGGGATAAAAACCCAACCGGACAAATGGACACCTATTGGATAAAATATTTTCTAGGAGCGAGATTAAGGATCAAAGATCTAGAGCATATTCATGTCCTTATATGGTTTCTAGGAATTCCAATACCGATCCGTTTACCTTTATCCAAAGATAAAGTGAGTAAGAAAAAAAAATCTGATACTGAAAAAAAAGGATCAGTAGAAAACGAAACGGAAAAAATGGATAAACTAAAGGAAAAAGAAACTAAGAAAAAAAATAGTCTAAAAGAAAATATTCTGGATGTTATTGGCGCCAAAGATCAAATTAGCGATCTTTGGAATAAATATAAAGGGTATATTAAGAAGATCTTTGTGAGCTATGTCACATTTTCATTCGAATATCTAGATGCTGAATTAGGATTAAAAGATCCTGCTCAGACCGGTAAAGTGGCAGGAATCCTTTATTCTACCTTGTCTATTAAACCTTTGAAAGATGTGAATATTTCCTGGGATTATCAAAAACCAAGTTTCAATATTTCTGCAGGCGCAAAAATGACTATGAAATTATATGGTATTCTTTGTACATTATTTCAGCTATATTGGACGTATAAAAAGGATTTAAAAAATGAAAATTAATGATACTCTGGCTATACTGCTTGATAAAGTTAGGGCTTTAGCAAAAACAGAAACGGTCGTTGGTGACCCAATTGTTGTTCAAGATACAACCTTGATCCCGATCTCAAAGATAAGTATTGGATTCGCGACAGGTGGCGGAGAACATGATGTAAATGACAAAAAAAGTGGTGCTGATGGTGCCGGAGGGGGTATTTCAGTTACACCCATAGCGGTTGTTGTTGTTAAAGAAGGTAAAGATTCCAAGCTTCTTTGGTTAGGAAAAGAAGATAATTCACTAAACAAGTTGCTCGACTTGGTACCTAATATTCTAGACCGTCTTGCTCCGGAAGAGAAATAAGGAACGATATATATGCATCATATTCTTGAAGAAATTCCATTATTTGATGGTGTAGAATCAAATGTTTTAGAAACGATATTCAAGCACGTAAGCATTGAAAAATACAAACGCAATCAGGTGATCATCTGCGAAGGGGGTACGAACGAACATTTTTACATCGTCAAAAAGGGTGAAGTAAAAGTTTATCGTACAAATAAATATGGTCAGCATATTATTCTTGCTCTTTTACAGGAAGGTGAATTTTTCGGCGAATTATCTATTCTTGATGAGGATATAGCTTCCGCAAATGTTGCTACTATGCAACCCACTGAATTGATATGTATTCATGATCGCCAATTTTTAAAAATGATGAAAACAATTCCCAGCATTGCAAATCACTTATTCTATTATATGACACAAAGGATTCGTTATTGCGATGAAAGTATCGAAAATCTTAATCGTCCTAATTCCTATGATCGGGTTGGATCAGTTCTGATAAGCCTTGCCGAGAAGAAAGGATATCGCAAAAATAGCTCGGTTATCATTAATAAAATTCCATTTCAACACAATATTGCTTCACTTGCAGGTACTTCTCGTGAAACAGTATCAAGGGCTTTTACTCAATTTGAAGAAAGTGCCTACATTACTAAGACAGGACGACATCTGGTAATTAATGATTATCCGAGATTTTACGAGGAATTCACACAATGACCCTTCTGCCCTACGCTCGTCGGGGCTTTCATTATAATAATTATAAATATTATCTTGAAGATCGCTTTGGTGAACGGGTTCAACGAGTTTCCATTGAAGGAGGATTTACATGTCCTAATCGTGATGGAACCTTGGGAAAAGGCGGATGTATTTACTGTAATTCCGATTCATTTTCACCGCCATATTCAGATAGTAAATTTCCGATCCATGAGCAATTGACAGAGGGAATACGTTTCCTTCACGGTCGTTTTCGGGCAAACAAGTTCATCGCCTATTTTCAGAATTATACCAATACTTATGCGCCACTGAATAAGCTTGAAAAAATGTATCGTGAAGCTCTTGAACATCCTCAAGTTGTCGGATTGGCCGTATCGACCCGTCCGGATTGCATTGATGAAAATATTCTTGCTTTACTGAAGGATATTTCCGCCGATTATGATGTTAATTTGGAATTGGGATTGGAATCTCTTAGAGATGTATCTTTGACTTGGATGAATCGCTGTCATAGTGTTGAAACCAGCCGAAAAGCATTGAAGATGGTCTCAAAATATGATCTTGATGTTACCGCTCACATGATACTTGGTCTACCTACCGAAAGCAAAGAAGAAATGTTTGAGATGGCGAAAGAATTAAATGAGTTGCCTCTGAAATTTCTAAAACTTCATCATCTTCAGGTGATAAAAGATACACGACTTGCTTTATTATATGAAAAAGAAAACTTTCCCGTATTTGAATATCTCGAATATTTAGAATTTATTGCTAAATACATTACTCTTCTCAGACCACAATTAGTATTACAGCGCGTTATTACCAGTTCTCCGGATGAATATCTGATAGCACCAAAATGGCCGCATACAACAACAGCATTTATTATGTCTTTGCAGAAATATATGCGAGATAATAATATGTATCAGGGCGATGAATTCAGTAACCCGTAACCTGTAATCGGTAACCTGTGAATAGTGAAAAGTCTGTCTTTCGCTGATTTGACGAAAAAGTATGATGGATTATCTGTGATCCGTGAACAATATTTATAAATATTTAGATAGAAAATATTATTTCATCAGCAGACATTTTTCGACAGTCTGAAACTTTCCTGAAGTATTAGTAATAGATGCCTTAACAAAATACAATCCAGAGGGCTGGTTTGATGCATTCCAATTCAGTTCGTATGTTCCCGGATATTGTTCGCCAACAAATAAAGTATCAACGATCTTCCCTTGGATATTATAGATGCTTATGTCGATCATGCTGACAATTGAAAGCTGATAATTTACCGACAATCTGGGATTAAATGGATTTGGATAAATATTTAAGATGAATGGCGTTATCGGGATCTGTGTGGCAATTTTTGTTTCGATCGAGTCTGTTAGAATCGATGCATCGACAGTATTGCCTGCCGGGACGTCAACCAAAGCATAGACTATTCTAGGGCTTGATAGTGAGTCTATTTGAAATAAGTCAGCATTGGTCAAAGAGTCTATTTTCATACCGTCTTCAAGATGAAATTTCACAAGACAATCTTCAAAATCAATATTTGAATTATTGGTTATTCTAACCAAGGAATGATCAGTGTTCACAGTTTTTATTAATGTTTCACCTAAATAGCCGGCTTGAATAGCTCTGTTAAAAGTGATCTCGTTATTTACAATTTTTACGATCCTGTACCATCGGGCACCATCACACGTAGCAGCGGTACTGATATCATACGGAAGTACAGCATCTTCATTATTACCATGAACATGTCCCCAAAAAGCAGCATCTACACCCAAAGCCGATAAGTTTAATTCATGCTTAAAATCATAATGATAAAATAGAACTTTCAAGTCAGCACTTGAATGTTCAGCCAAATCCTCTGATAACCATTGAAATTGAGAGGAAATAAAACTTGTCTCTCCATACAGATCATATCGCCATTCATCATAATTGTCATATGCTTCCAATCCCATAAAATGAGCATTTCCATAATTAAAAGAATAGTTTTGAGTTGTTGTGGCTGTGCTGCTTGTACTATTTAAATATTTCCATCCAAAATATTTCCACCAGGTACGTCTCGCAGTACCGTCAGAGGCAGGGGTAGAATCCCAACCACCCAGATCATGATTTCCGCTTACCAGAAATAGAGGTACATCCAATTCATAAAGCAATTTTTTTCCGCGTGAGATCGAGGGAACTCCAAGTTCTTCAATTTCACCATCATTGATGAAATCGCCGGTATGAAGTACAAAATCAGGATTGATAATATTTATATCATCAATAACTGCACGGAAATCTTCGATTTCAGTTGAATCTTCTTCTAAACCATCATCACCCCAATAATAATGAGAAGGCAAATGGGTATCGGTTACATGAATAAAAGAAAAGTTATTTTTATATTCCGGTATTACATATAGGGAGTGCTCAGAGATATCCAGACTATCTATCCCGGTGCAAGTGAGTTTTAGATCGTATAATCCATATAGCATGGATGAAGGTAAGTATGCTTCCAGTGTGCGTAATCCAAAAGGAGAACTTTCGCTTGTTTCAGTAAAATTTAGATCAGTGATGTTTTTATTAAATAGGAGGGAAAGGGATAGGACAGATTCGGATACAGGTAAACTGATCTTAACAGATATTGTATCGCCGGGTAATGACATACTTGGGATGTTAATTAAGGGAGATTGAATGATAGTTAGGGTATCTTGTCCAATTGTAGGCGTTATTGTAGCACCAAGTGTAAATGAAATATTCTGATGTGAATCTGTTGAAATACTGAATGATTTCTCTTTGTTTTGACCTGCGGCTGTTACTCTACAGATCCAGTTGCCTGTTTCTAAATGAGAATTTAGAAAACCCAAATCGTTTGTATGGCCTTCAAGTGTAGGCCCGGATTCCATTTCCCTTAAAAAATATATAAGTGCATTATTTACAGGTAACCCCTCTTTGATGACAGAGACGCTTACTTGCCCGGTGGAAAGATTTTTCATGTCAAGATATGTATTATATATTCCTTGTAGATCTTCTGCACAAGTAAAATATCTTAAAATGCTCGCAGAGTCTCCGGCGAGTATATCAACTTCATTTATGGTCGCATCACTCCAGTAACTGCCATGAATAGCTTCGAAATTCTCATGGGCCATGTAACCGTATAAGGTATTAGGTGTTTTGGATGCCAACCAAGTTGTAGATGAATTTTCGCCTGGAACAAAAGGATCGCTTCCCCATGAGAAGGCATCTCCCATATCATAGGAATTTACAGTTGTCTCAGATTGATTATAAAATCGGGTTACAAGTTTTAACATGGAAGTATTGTCATATAAAATGTAATCCGTTGTTATTGCAATAGCAGCGTTTTCAGAATCTACTCCCCTAACACGAATATGTGCCGAGTCATTTGGAGATCCAGCCGAAACAATTTGCAAAGCATTATAATTGCCTTGTCGTGGCCAATCTTTATCCAAATAGAGGTACATTAAAACAAAATCATCCATACCACCATTCAAAGCAGCATCAATACATAATCCTCCGGTATTGCCGGGATATACGCTATTGGGAATGTCTGATATGATGAAGTCTACACTATCATTTGAGATAAGATAATCACCCACGACACCAAGAGCATGATCTCCCGGTATCAATTGTGTATCGGAAGTGATCTTCGTTGCTAATGCGCCCCATGAAAGATTTATGAGACACAAAGAAAACAATATCCATTTTATCAATTTCATGTACTTCCTCTTTGAATGTAATAATATTAGCAAAAAGGAAAGCTAATTACAATATTTACTCACAGTTGCCGGTGTTAATAGTGGTGAAGAAAAATATACAAAAAAAGCCCCCGAATATTCGGGGGCTTTTACATTATATAAAGTCAGACTTATTCAGCCAGCTTCTTGTATGTTTTCCAGCGTGCTTTTGTGTATTTCAAGAACTCTGTACGGAAACCTTCAACATTTTCAGGAAAAGTCGTTTCCAGTGAGCTATAACGCTTTTCGCCTTTCAGGAAGTCGATCACTTCAAAGTTGGGTTCTTTTGAATCCAGGATGAAGGGATTTTTTTCTTCGAGTGCCAGCATTGGGTTGTAACGATAGAGTAGCCAGTAACCAGTCTCGACCGCTTTTTTCTGTTCGATCTGGGCATGACTCATATCAATTCCATGGTTGATGCAAGGTGAGTAGGCGATCACAATGGAAGGACCGTCATAAGCTTCCGCTTCCTGGAAGGCTTTGACCAACTGGTTTTTATTCGCACCCATCGCAACGGATGCAACATAAACATACTCATAAATCATGAGCATACGACCGAGATCCTTTTTATTGGTCTTTTTACCCGACTCGGCAAATTTCGCAACAGCACCAAGCGGTGAAGCTTTGGATGCCTGGCCACCGGTATTAGAGTAAACCTCAGTATCCATAACAAGAATATTAATATTCTTACCTGATGCTAAAACGTGATCCAAGCCACCGTAACCGATATCGTAAGCCCAACCGTCACCACCAAAAGCCCAAACTGATTTATCTACAAAGTATGATTGCAATTCAACAATTTTGCGTACATCAGCATCTTTTTCATCTTCTTTTGCAAGAAGAGTTTTAATTTTGGTTGAGTTGACTTTGGCTTCATCTGAAACGTCTTTCCAGTTCTCAAGAGACCAGGTCAGTGCTTCTTTCAGATCAGCTGAAATATTTTTGGTAAGTAACTTTTTAACAGTTGATTTCAATTGCCTGCGGTTTGCATCCACCGCAAGACGCATACCCAAACCATATTCGGCATTATCTTCAAAGAGTGAGTTAGCCCATGTGGGGCCATGCCCATCTTTGTTCTTGCAGTAAGGAATGGTTGGGAAGGTACCACCATAAATAGAAGAACAACCGGTTGCGTTGGCAATGACCATACGATCACCAAAAAGTTGTGTCGTCAATTTTACATAAGGTGTTTCCCCACAGCCTGCACAAGCTCCTGAGAATTCGAATAGAGGTTGTTTAAACTGTGAACCTTTAACACTGAAAAGACGGCCTGAACCGAGTACATCAGTAGGTAGTGCATGGAAGAATGTTTCATTTGCATTTTCACCCGCCTGGCGTTCTTCTTCGATCGGTTTCATTTCAAGAGCATCAACGGGACATTCGTTTACACAAACCGAACAACCCTGACAATCTTCAACATAAACCTGGATCTTGAATTTCTTATCGGCATCTTTACCTTTTACATCAAGAACAGTAAAGGTTTCAGGTGCTCCTTCAAGATCAGCAGGATCTATCAGTTTAGCGCGGATTGAAGCGTGAGGACAAACGAATGTACACTGGTTACATTGGATACATTTATCAGCGATCCAATGTGGAACCATAGGAGCAACACCACGTTTTTCAAGTGCAGCAGTACCTGTTGGGACATAACCATCTATAGGCATATCAGAAACAGCAATATCATC
>DAOVOB010000177.1 GCA_030629925.1 Fidelibacterota bacterium | reverse complement strand
CTCCCGGAAAATAGTTACAATATTATTCTTGGACCATCCACTCCGCTCTCTCCAATATTATTTGAATATGGAATGGATATGGTTTCCGGGACGCTTGTGCGTGATTATGAAATTGCAAAATCATGCGTCTTACAGGCAACACCTACACGTCATTTAAAAGGCGTAGAAATGATCAGTATTTTCAGAGAGGATTATCAGTGAAAAGTTTATACATGGAATTATTAGATCTTGCAGAAGGCGGTATTAGCGGCGTTCTGGTAACGGTAATAGCTAAAGAAGGCTCCGGTCCGGCGGCAACAGGCACCAAAATGATCGTATATGCCGATGGTAAAATATCTGGAACTGTGGGCGGTGGTAGCATTGAAAAACTTGCGATCGAGAAAGCCCTTAAACTTATGATATCCCGGGAAAATGCCACTGAACATTATATCATGGATGAACCCGGAGATGGAACAACAACAGGTATGTTATGCGGGGGTACCGCTACCCTGTTTTTTGAATATTTTGCCCCCAAAAAACATGTCTATATTTTTGGAGCAGGGCATATTGGCAAAGCATTGTGCTACCATTTAAAACCACTGAACTATCAAATCACCGTTATCGATGACCGCGAAGAAGTCTTGCGGGAAATACATGACGCGGATGAAAAGATCTACAGTTCTTTCGCGAACGCGCTTAATGACAGGAGCGTAGAAAAAGATGCGTTCTTCATCATCGCAACTTATCAGCATCTGTATGACAGTGTTGTTCTGAATAATATTTATCGCTCGGGTTGGCAACCCGGATATGTTGGCATGGTAGCGTCGCGAAAAAAACAAAAGCAACTCATTGCAGAACTTAAAAAGGCGGTTCCAAGTGCCAATCTGGATTGTTGTTATATTCCCGTTGGATTAAATATTGGTGGTACCCTTCCGCATGAAATCGCCATATCAATTATCTCGGAAATGCAAACGGTTGCCAATAGCAAAAACATAAAGCATCTACGGGATAAAAATGATTAATATAATCACCGGGGATATTGATTCCGGTAAAACACGATATTTGAAAAAACTCTATGAAAAGGATCCTGTGGGTGATGGTGTTCTGTCTTTAAAACACTATGAAGAAGGTCATTTTCTCGGATATGATCTTTTCCATTTAAAAAGTAAAGAGCAGGTAGCATTTATTAGATTAAAATCACAGCTTCCTGAAAGTTGGAATGAAAAACTTGAAATTGGGAAATACTCCTTTTCATGCGAAGGATTTGATTTTGCAGAAAAAGTTTTAAAAAATATAGACGAAGGACCTGTATACATAGATGAAGTTGGTCCGCTTGAAATATTGGATAAAAAAGGATTTTATGAAAGACTAAAGGAGCTGATCAATCAAAACATTGATTTGTTCATAACAATAAGAAGCACATTGATCGATGCTTTGCATGATGAATTTGGACTTAACGGAAAAACAAATATTATAACGCTTAAATAAATGAGGCAAAAATGATCGACTTAACCCTTAACCCCAAACAGATTAAAATTAATGCGCAACGCGCGAAAGAAAAAAACATAATCTATCCAACTTTTGCGCAGATGAAAGACCCGAGTTTAATTCCCGATCAATACAAAGAGGAATTAAAATCCATAGGTCTTTGGGATCTTCATCCTCGAAATCTATTTCGTATTACATGGAAAAATGAGCCGGTCGCAAGTGGCGGCGGATTTGGTGGTCCGAACTATATTGAGTTACCACCTGAGATCACCGGTGTTAAAGCACGCATTGTCGCTTTAGTCGGTAAATGGTTCCCAACGGGTGCTCATAAAGTTGGTGCAACTTATGGATGTATTGCTCCACGATTGGTCACAGGACAATATGATCCGATCAACCAAAAAGCCGTTTGGCCATCAACTGGAAATTACTGTCGGGGTGGTGCCTATAACTCTGCTTTGCTTGGTTGTGATTCCATTGCTATTTTGCCTGAAGAAATGTCAAAAGAGCGATTTGAATGGCTTTCTAAAGTTGCCGGCGAAGTGATCGCAACCCCCGGATGTGAAAGTAATGTAAAAGAGATTTTTGATAAATGCTGGGAATTGCACAATACGCGCGGTGATGATATTATGATCTTCAATCAATTTGATGAATTTGGAAATTATCTCTGGCATTATGAAGTTACCGGAAATGCAATATTAGAGATCATGAACAATGTTATGACTAAGGATAATAATTTTGCCGGCATTGTATTAAGTTCAGGATCTGCCGGTACTTTGGGAAGCGGTGATTTACTGAAGAAAACATTTCCCACATTAAAAGTGGCAGCTGCTGAAGCCCTGCAATGCCCAACACTTTTATATAATGGTTTTGGCGGACACAGAATTGAGGGTATTGGTGACAAACATATTCCCTGGATCCACAATGTCAGGGAAACCGACATGGTGATCGCTGTTGATGATGAAGCGACTATAAGAATGTTGCGCCTTTTCAATGAAGAAATTGGGCATGAATATTTGCGCAAGCAAGGTGTGAAAGACGAATTGATCAACCAACTTGAACTTCTTGGAATTTCTTCGATCGGTAACCTTATAGGAGCTATAAAATTTGCTAAATATTATGAACTGACAGAAGACGATATTGTGACGACCATATTTACAGATTCTATGGAACTGTATGGATCAAGAATTAACGAATTGAGAGAAGAGCGCGGTGCATACTCCCATGATGATTCGGTTAAAGATTATGAAATGATCAACAATATTGCCATCGACAATATGCTGGAATTGGATTATTACGCCAAGAAACGCATTCACAATTTGAAGTATTATACATGGATCGAGCAACAAGGCAAAGACCTGAAAGAACTGAATGCACAGTGGTACGATCATGAGGAATATTGGCCGGCCATTCAAAAATTGGCACCCAAGATCGATACCTTGATCAATGCCTTTAATGAAGAAGTATTAAAATAATTAGAGAATGAATATGAGCTCAATATTAATTAAAGATCCTCTTTTATGTTGCCGCATGAAAGAAGATGTAAATACTAAAAATGTTCTGGACACATTTAGCGGCGGGCACATTTATATAGAAGACAATATCATTGTATCCGCCGGCCCTGAAGAATTTACAGGTTCAGCCGATAAAGTGATAGATGCCAGCCGCATGTTGGTTTTGCCGGGTTTTGTGAATACACACCATCACTTCTATCAAACTCTTACGCGCAATATATTTTCGACGCAAAAAGCCGAGCTATTTGATTGGCTGGTCACCAACTATGAGATCTGGCGCGGTATCAGCAAAGAAGCATTTTATGTCAGCGCAAAAGTTGCCATGGCGGAGTTGTTGAAATCCGGTTGCACAACCACATCAGATCATCTTTACCTGTTTCCCAATACAAGCGAACCGACATTAATCGATAGCGAGATACTTGCTGCAAAAGAATTAGGCATGCGTTTTCAACCGACTCGCGGATTTATGTCCTTGAGCAAAAAAGACGGTGGGCTGCCGCCGGAGGATGTGGTTCAATCTGAGGAGGAAATATTTCAGGATATTGAGCGATTGGTAAAAGAATATCATGATGATTCATTCGGCGCAATGTGTAAAATTTTATTGGCTCCCTGTTCTCCATTTTCCGATACAGCGGATTCCATGCGCAAGACGGTTGAGATCGCAGAAAAGCACAAGTTGCAAATTCACACCCATCTTGCGGAAACCAAAAATGAAGAAGATTTTTGCATAGAAAGATCAGGCAAGCGGCCATTTGAATTCATGAAATCTTTGGGGTGG
>DAOVOB010000030.1 GCA_030629925.1 Fidelibacterota bacterium | reverse complement strand
CGGATAACTGCAATACCACCCACACCCGGGGGTGTAGAAATCGCCGCTATTGTATCATAATGATCTATGATAGACATTATTTCACCAAAACTAATTTTTGTGTAGAAAGCGGAAGACCGTCTTGTTTTAACTGACAAATATACATACCGGTAGAAAGATGTGCAGCATTATACGTGAAGCTATAAGTACCGGGAAGAAGTTCACGTTGAAGGAGCGTTTGCATCAGCTGCCCCCGAATATTATAGATGGAAATTTCAGTGTCCCCGAATTGTTCTAAGGTAAACTCAAGGGTTGTGCTTGGATTGAAAGGATTCGGAAAAGCGCGAAGTAAAGAATAAGATTCAGGATGATCAAATATTGAAGTTTCAATAAGCTCTAAATCAAAATAAATTTCAGGGGAAGCACCGTTATAGCCCAGATCGGGCGCGGTTCCACTGTATTGCGAAGGAGTATAATTGATCAAATAATTGTCACCAAGTTCGTAGCTTACCACCCCCTGATCAATTGCTGGAGAGCCAAAAGAAAGGGAATGATTCACATCCAGCAAGGGGTCGGAATCAATAACATTTAAGAGCTGAATATCATTTTCATTACCACTAAGCAATATTTCCATAAGGGCACCCCCTAAAACAGAATTGGTGATCTCGATATCTGTGTTTTCCAATTCAAGCTCAAACTCACCCGAGTTCCAAAGGATTGAATTTAAAATAAGTGAGGGCTCACTCGTTTCATTAATATAAAAGATCGCTGAAGAATCGGTACTAGAATTATTGTCAGCTAAAGTAGATTGGACAAAGAATATTTTAGAAGAACGCAGTGCAATTCCCCCACCCTTGTTTTTGGCAAAATTATGATCAATAAGCGTATTATGTAAACGAATATCAGAATTAACGGCATATAATCCACCGCCATATTGTGAGACAGACGAGGGCTTAAGTAGATTTAAAATTAGCGAATCCGAATTTGCAATGTTGTTTGATATTTGCGTATAAAAACCGATCAGCTTGGTACTGTTTTCTGTATAAATTCCACCCCCCGAAGAGGCGATGTTATTATTAATATTAATATGCGCCAACGTTGCCGTTGAAGACGACAAAGATAATGCACCACCCAAATAAGCACGATTATTGTTAAAATCAACATGATCTAAATTCAGGGTTGAGCCAGAAGCATATAAGGCACCACCACTATAATCAGCTTGGTTGTCTTCGAAGACTACATTTTCAAGATCGCATCCGGAGTTTTCGCAATAAAGGGCGCCCCCAAGTGTATAATTGTTGTAGAAATATCTTCCACGACCTTCTTTAAAACTAAGTCCCGAAATTTCAAGAGAATCAACATCTCTTGCAATAATCACAGGAGCAATTATCCCGCTATCCGGATATAAAATTACAGAATCAACATAAGAACTATCTCTGTTAAATAAATAAGGAGAAGAAATGGTTAATGATTTATTATTAATTTCAGCACAGGCGCGATAGTTTCCCGGTTGAAATATCAGAGTGTCGGAACTGCTTGAATACTCAATAGCTGCCTGAAGCGTGGCAAATGGGTTGTCCAAGTTGCCATTTCCCCAAGTGTCGTCCCCTGCCATGCTGATCCAATAGTGATGTGCTTCATTAAGGAGCACATGGCGGGATGATTCATAAGCCCCCATATCGGGTGGTGCCCACTCGGGATTCGGCCTTATCTGCCCCAAGATATCTAAACGCGGAATTCCGCTTGTATCCGGATCGGCCGCAGAAATACAGGGAGAACTTTCCGACAAGGCGGGATAAGTGGTCGTAGTATCAATATAAGGATCCAGTGAAAGATTGCCTGTTCCGGGATAATCACCCGGCACAGCAGAATAACAAATATCAATTTGAACTATATCAATCGGAGGAGCAAATTCAAGAATGGAATTTGAAATAAAGACATATGCGGAATTTAAAGCCCATGCCGGTGAAACAAAGGTATTGCCGTAAGAAGTAATAAAATTGAAGTCCACAGTTGAAGCGTTTATGTCGTAGGCAGAAGAAGAACAGGTATTGCCATAAACTGCAAGATTCTGAGCCGTGAGATCTGAAGATTGATCCATATTCAACAATGATATAGATTCATTGTTCTTCCAAACAGAGTTCGCGCAATGAAGTGTTGAATTTACCAAAGATATTGTAGCTGAATCGCCAGATGAAAAATTATAATAGGTAGTATTTGTGTCTAAAACGGTAGCATTATTTAACACCAGGCAATTGCCTTTAAAATATATTCCATGAAGAACCACATGCTGTGAATTTTCAATCAATACACCTCCCCCGTTTTCAGAACCATTTTGATCCAAGAGGAAACCTTTGACCATACAGCTATCCGCATTACTTATCTTTAAAAGCGGGAGGGAATTTGTTGTATCATATAGTGCCGCGCCTGTCGCAATATTATATGTAGCGGGATTACCAATATAGCCCTTGGAAAGCAAGGCAATTTTTTTGCCAATGATTTCAATCGCACCCTTATTCTGGTATGGATTGGAGACAAGGACGGTATCGCCGGATTGTGCTGTATCAATTGCTGCTTGGATAGTGCTTAAACTATCTGGAACACACCAAGTAGCCGCGAAGGTATTTGCGCCCATAAAAAGGAACAACAATATATTACGAAAGATCTTCAAAATTAAGCCTTACGATTTTATTAATTTATTAGCTAATTAAATCCACGCGGCCGAAAACGGCATTCATTTCAATTGTTACTGTTTTAGAAAAATTACTTTCCGGAACATTTGTTCGTCGATCGTCTACTTTTCCAAAGACAGAACCACCATGTTTGACGATCTTCCAACTGGGTGGCACCATCAAACTAACATTTCCAAATATAGCGCTTACTTCGATGTAAATATTATCTTTTGGGTTTGCAAGCCGAAGATCAAGATCAAGATTTCCAAATACAGCAGTTCCGTGGCCACCCGCAAGCGTTTCATCACGAATAACTTCACGCCGGGAGTTAAAAAGTGTATTGATATTAAAGACGTGGTCGGCATTTATTGCATGATGGGATTCTGAAGAATGCCTTTCATTAGAGGTCTGATTTTTTGTGGCTGATCGTTTTCTTGGCCAAATCATTATCCCAACCATTACAAGCATTGCCGGCCAAATAAGTTCAGAGATATCATAAATACCGTGAGAGTGCAGGAGAAAAACCACCCCAAGAAAAATAAGGAAAATTCCACCACCCCAAGAACCACCTGGGGCAAAGATCGTGACCAAGCCAATTAAAACAAGGATCATGGGCCACCATTCAAGAAAAAGATCATCGATATCCCACCAGCCCAAATTGTTGCCAAGCGCAACAAGACCAAAAGCAACAAATACCAAAGCGAGGACAATGCGAAAAATATTATGCCGATTCGGGCGTTTTTCCATTTTTTACCTCCATTATCTTTTGAATAAAATACTTATGTATACGTGGATCAGGTGTTAACTCAGGATGAAAACTTGCTCCAAGGTAAAGATTTGATTCAATCAAAACCGGTGTGTTATTACATGTCGCAAG
The DNA here is from genome assembly GCA_030629925.1 of Fidelibacterota bacterium. Lineage (GTDB taxonomy): Bacteria > Fidelibacterota > Fidelibacteria > Fidelibacterales > Fidelibacteraceae > M50B103. Next base: position 5,606 of record DAOVOB010000030.1, on the reverse strand, counting down.
AACGCATATGTCATCACCTATATTTTCAATTTGCGGTGCTCTAATGAACACGGCATGGAAAGGATTCTCCTTGTCGAACGCCAGTGTAAGGTTGTCAACAAAGGAATATTTTTGCGAGCCATAAGCATTTCTAGCCACACTCACATCCATTAATTCAAATTGATGAACACGGGGGTCGTCAATTCCTTTTCCTAGCAGGATCAATCCTGCACAAGTGCCAAAAATGGGCTTCTTCTCAGCAAAAGCCAATATATCTTCGTAGTCAATACGAAACCCCATCATTTTTGACATGGTCGTTGATTCACCACCCGGTAAGATCAAACCATCAATTTGATCAAGTTGTTCCCGGTATTTAATGATCTCGGCATTTGCACCAGCAAGAGTAATAGAAAGCGCATGTTTTTCATATGCACCCTGTATTCCAAGGATACCAATATTCAGTTCAGACATTTCCACTCCGGCTTTTACCAACCGCGTTTAGCCATTTTTTCATTTTCATCTAATGTAGATGCAGAAATACCCACCATTGCGTCTTTCAATCCCCTTGAGACTTCAGCCAAAACAGCAAAATCCTGATAATGTGTAATTGCTTTTACCATAGCTTCTGCACGAGGTTTCGGGTCGTCCGATTTAAAAATACCGGAACCGACAAATACGGCTTCAGCGCCAAGCTGCATCATCAAGGATGCGTCAGCTGGTGTAGCAATACCACCGGCGGCAAAATTAGGAACAGGTAATTTACCATTTTGCGCCACCCATTCTACAATAGCGAAAGGAGCACCTAGAATTTTGGCTGTTGCCATAAGTTCACTTTTGTCCAAAGTGCTTAAACGACGGATCTCAGCGGTTACTCCACGCATATGGCGAACGGCTTCAACAATATCACCGGTGCCGGGTTCGCCCTTAGTGCGGATCATTGCGGCACCCTCGCCAATACGACGAAGTGCTTCACCAAGGTTACGGCATCCACAGACGAAAGGAACATTAAAATCTTGTTTCCAAATATGGTTTTCTTCATCAGCCGGTGTCAAAACTTCAGATTCATCGATAAAATCTACGCCTATCTCTTGAAGTATTTGGGCTTCAGCGAAATGGCCAATACGGCATTTTGCCATCACTGGAATAGAGACAGCCTCTCTGATCTTGAGGATCATTTCGGGATTGCTCATGCGGGAAATACCACCGTGAGCACGAATGTCAGCAGGGATACGTTCAAGCGCCATAACTGATGATGCACCGGCATCTTCAGCGATTTTCGCCTGGTCTACATTCGTTACATCCATAATGACGCCGCCCTTTAGCATTTCAGCAAGGCCGACTTTTACCTCAAAAGTACCTTTTTTCATTTTATTGTATCTCCATTTAAAGTTTTTATATAAGTGACTATTTCTTCTATCAACTTTCTGGGCGTACTGGCACCGGCCGTAATGCCGATTGAAGTACAGCCCTTAAGCCGGGCAACATTAATTTCTTCTTTACCGGCAACCATTAAAGCATTTTCATTTAACGAGCGCGCAACTTCGTAAAGACGTTTTGAATTTGCAGAAGCCGGGTCGCCGATCACCAACACACAATCATTATTTTTGGCGAGTGAAAGTATCTCAGTTTGGTTTCTACGCGTAGGCTCGCATATCGTATTAATGATACGGCAATCGCGCGATTTTGTCAATAATAGCGGCAAAATATTCTGCACATTCTCGATTCGTTGTGTGCTTTGAATAACTACGCCGGTGCGCTGTTTAAGTTTGCAAGAGTAAAGATCTTCGGGTGACTCAATAATGCAAGGATCATGCAGACGCGAAACAACACCCAAAACTTCGTCATGGTAACGATCACCAATAACAATAACCTGGCGCCCTTCTTCTTCCAGCTCGCAAGCATGTTTGTGTATTTCTTGCACGAGGGGGCATGTAGCATCTATAATATTCAACCCCATTTCTTTTGCAGCGTGAATCAGGTTCACATCTGTTCCGTGTGCACGCAGAAGCAAGGGCATATCTCCAACTTCTTCAAGTGAATCAACAAAAACAAGGCCTTCATCCCTTAATTCGTCCATGACAACCTTATTATGAACAAGGTCGCCAAGAACGGCAATTTTTCCTTGATCTTTAAGGGAATCACGGGCAAGCTGAACGGCATTTTTAACGCCGGTACAAAAGCCACAATGTTGAGCGATTTCAATTTTCATTATAGGTTTCTTTGACTTGTTTTAACATAGCATTTACCACTTCGGGATAAACATCATTCATAGAACGTTCACTAACGACCCCACTTGCATGTTTGTGTCCACCCCCGCCAAAGCTACGAGCAATGGCATTTGTGGCAACAGTTCCCTTTGAACGGAAATTGATACGCGTTGAACCGTCTAAACGTTCCTTAAACATAATAGCAACTTCAACTCCATCGATCATCCGCATAAAATCCGTTATTCCGTCAGTATCCATATCACCGGCATTATTATCCGAGAGCATTTTTCTTGTTATGAGGAACCAAACGATCCTCCCGTCATCAGAAAATTGAATATTTTTCATAATTGAAGAGAAAAGATTTATGCCCGAACGAGAAATATTACCAAAAAGATTTATATATGTACCGTAAACATTAATATCATATTTCATCAATTCTGAGGCAACTCGATGTGAATGTTGTGTTGTATTCCCAAAGCGAAAGTTTCCGGTATCGCCAGCGATTGCCGTATATAGAGCGGTCGCGATCTGTTGATCCATGTGCTGTGGATAGCAGTGTTCAATGAATTCATATATTAATTTTCCAACAGAGCAATCTTTATCATTTACAATTTCTTGCAAATACAGTGGGTTATTTTCTTTGGGATGATGATCGATCGCCACAATCGGGCGTTTTGCGTCTACGGCATCGTGCCCCAATTGCCCTACCCGTAAAAATGACCCGGCATCCAACACAAAGAGCATATCTACTTTAGACAAAAGATCTTGATGAAGAGATGGCACATAGCGCTGACAAATTTGATTGGGATCTATGAATTTCAGACTTTCGGGCGTGGGGGAAATATTAAAAATAAAAACTTCCTTACCTAGTTTTCTCAGAATATGATATAATGCAAGTTCCGAGCCCAAGCCATCGGCATCCGGATTTTGGTGGGTTGTAATGACAAAAGAAGACGCAAACTGTATGCGTTGTTCCAACTCTTTCCATTGTCGATTCAAATTTACATCATTTACCATTTTCTAATAAACTCCCCAATAGCATGCATTTTACAAAGATTAAAGAATAAAGGCAAAAGATTAAAGTCGTAAATCGTAAGCTGTAAATCGTAAAAAGCAAAAGAATTTTTATGGTGACCGCTTATTATGACTATCAAATATAGCTGAATTTAAAAAGAGCCACCGACACCATATCAATGACTCTACAATAAAATATTTGTTGTTTAATTACCGATTATAAGTTTCGGCTACTTCTTTATGCTAACATTTTTTCAATGTCTTCATCAACCGTGCCAATACCACTAATACCAAAGTTCTCAACCAATACATTCACGACATTAGGTGAGAGGAAAGCGGGTAATGTTGGGCCCAGATGAATGTTCTTAACACCGAGTGCCAACAAGGCCAATAATACGATCACTGCTTTTTGTTCGTACCAGGCAATATTGTATGCTATAGGCAATTCATTGATATCATTTAATTCAAAAACCTCTTTTAGCTTCAGCGCTATAACGACAAGAGAATACGAATCGTTACACTGTCCCGCATCCAGAACGCGCGGAATTCCGTTGATATCACCCAGCGGAAGCTTGTTGTAACGATACTTAGCACAACCGGCAGTCAAAATGACCGTATCTTTGGGTAGTTTTTTCGCGAATTCCGTATAATAATCGCGACCTTTCATGCGCCCATCACAGCCCGCCATAACAAGGAATTTACGAATTGCCCCGGTTTTAACGGCATCAACAATCTTGTCGGTCAAAGCAATGACCTGATTATGGGCAAAACCACCGACGATCTCGCCTGTTTCAATTTCAGTCGGTGAAGCGCAACGTTTTGCATGCTCAATGATCGCAGAAAAATCTTTTGGCTGGCCATGTTCGCGGTCGGTAATATGCTCACAACCCTCAAAACCTGAAGATCCGGTCGTATATATTCTGTCCATATAAGATGACTTCGGGGGCACAATACAGTTTGTGGTAAATAAAACCGGTCCGTTAAAACTTTCAAATTCTTTCTTTTGTTGCCACCAGGCATTACCATAATTACCGACAAAATGTTCATACTTTTTGAAAGCCGGGTAATAATTTGCCGGGAGCATTTCACTGTGTGTATATACATCTACTCCAGAGCCATCTGTTTGTTTTAATAGTTCTTCCATGTCTTTGAGGTCATGGCCACTGATTAGAATTGCAGGATTATTGCGCACACCAATATTTACGTGTGTGATCTCTGGGTTGCCATAACTTTCCGTATTGGCTTGGTCTAGAAGAGCCATCACGTCAACACCGAATTTTCCACATTCAAGAACAAGGGCAACAAGCTCATCAACACTAAGTGTTTTATCTTCTGTAGCGGCAAGACCGCGATGCATAAAAGCATATACTTCATCATTTTTGTAGCCAAGATTGTAGGCATGTTCGGCATAAGCGGCCATTCCCTTAAGCCCATAGGTCAACAATTCTTTTAAAGAGCGAATATCTTCATTGCTTTCCTGAAGTACCCCAACTAGCTCGCTATACACAAGGAGGGTCTCATCGTCATTGGCTTTCCAACCTGTACTCTCGGGCAGGTTTTCAGGAAGGGCGATGCTATTTGCAGCAAGTTCTTTGCGGACAAAATCACGGATTTCAAAACCTTCATATATTTTTGACAAGATCTTTGTTTGATCAAAATTTGCATTGGTGATGGTTGTGAATAAAGATTCAAAAACATATTTATCTGCTTTTGCAATGATAAGATTTTCTTTTCTACCAAGATTGGCAAGAACAGACACACCTTTTGTTACATGGATCAAAAGATCCTGTAAGTTTGAAACATCCGGTGTTTTTCCACAAACACCCGCTATAGTACACCCGCTACCTTTTGCAGTTTCCTGGCATTGAAAACAAAACATACTCATAATATTCTCCTTTTCGTCCCGGAAAAACCGGGAATAAATGGTTCATTTAAATTATCCCTAGAAATTATGTGAAATAGTGTATATTAATCTGTAACATATGTTACGGAAATTGAACTTATTGGAGAAAAAATGCATCTTTATGAAAATTTCTCGAAAAACAGACTGTTCAAAGATGTGGAAATATCCACTCTGCGTGAACTTTTAGAGGAAATCAGTTATAAAAAATCAATTTACAAGAAAAACGACGTGATCGCACTGGATGGTGATGTTGTTGCCGGGCAGTACCTTATGCTAAGAGGTAGCGTCAGAGGCGAAATGACCAATTATGCCGGCAAGGTCGTTAAAATTGAGGATATTGAAGGAAATCAACTACTTGCGCCCGCTTTTTTGTTCGGTGCCGATAATCGTTATCCCGTGGATATAATTGCGAACAAAGAAAGCGAATGTATTTTTATTGAAAAATCGTCATTTTCAAAATTGCTCCATATGAGCTCCGTGGTACAAAATAATTTTTTGGATAT